>JBDTTD010000162.1:0-6093 GCA_039930805.1 Gemmatimonadales bacterium
CGGACGAATTGGCGTCGCCATCTTCGACAAGACCGGAACCCTTACGATCGGACGGCCCAAGGTTGCCCGGGTTCTCACGGTTCCAGCGTTTACCGAGGACGACGTGCTTCGGCTCGCCGGCGGCGTGGAGCACGGCTCCAGCCATCTGCTCGCCCGCACCTTGGTGCAGGAAACGGTCGACCGCGGAATCGTTCTCCCGCCAGGGAAGCACATTACCGAGGCACCGGGCCAGGGAGTGAGCGGTGAGGTGGAGGGCCGCCAGGTGACTGTGGGCGGGTGGTCATTCGTGGTGAATCGTCATCCTGAGGCCGGGCCGGCGCTCCGCGGTGTGCTGTCCCGGACACCAGGTCCGGGACTCAGGGCCTACGTGGCAGTGGATGGCCGGGGAGCCGGATTGATCGAGTACGCCGACCGCTTGCGTCCGGAGCTTGCCGGCTTCATTACGAAGGTCCACCGGCTGGGCATCCCGAGAATCGTCCTGCTCTCCGGCGACGATCAGGCTAACGCCACGGCGGTGGGGAAGGCGGTGGGAATTGCCGAGGCGCACGGGGACCTCCTGCCCGAAGATAAAGTGGCCTACGTCCAGCGCCTCATGAAGGAAGGGGCACGGGTCCTCATGGTCGGGGACGGCACCAACGACGCGCCGGCGCTCAGCACCGCGACCGTGGGCGTGGCGCTCGCCGCCGGAGGGGGTGGAATCAGCGCCGAGGCGGCTGATGCGGTGATTCTGGCCGATGACCCAACCCGGGTCGTAGAGGCCATTCGGATCAGCCGCCGTACTCTGCGACTTGCCCGGCAGAGCATCTGGGCGGGGCTGGGGCTGAGCGCTGCGGCGATGGTGGTGGCGAGCTTCGGCTACATCCCGCCCGTCGCCGGGGCGCTGCTCCAGGAGGGGATCGATGTGGTCGTGATCCTGAATGCCCTGCGGGCGGCGTTCGCCCCTCGGGGCGACCTGACCTCGCGTGATGAAAATCTCTTCACCCCCACATAGCGCCTGGCTTCATGTGGCGCGGCTGCTGACCTTCCCCAAAGTGCTGATAACAGCCATCAAGGTTTCCTCACGGAGGAAGCACTCGCCGCGATCGCCACGACAACTCTCGGCATGAGCCCTTGATCGGGCATCCCATCACGGAGGTTGGGCAGGCCTTGACTTAATGGGCAATACCTGTTCATTTACTGTTCAATGCTTGGGTGCCCCCACTGGGTTGAGGACCGATTTACCTGTACCCGCAGGAGAAGGCCATGACGAAACTCACTACTCGCCGCCGCGGCGATCGCCTCAGGACCCGCTGGCTCGTCCTGACCGGCCTGGCGCTGGCATTCACCGCACCCCTCGCCGCTCAGCAGCCCCCGCCTAAGTTCTTCATCGAAGGCCTGGGCGTCGCGGTCGTGCCCACCTTCGACATCGCGGACGTCGCCAAGACCGGCGGGGCCTTCGGCGCCACCGTCGGCTATCGGCTCACCCCCCGCTGGGTTCTGATGGGCGAGTTCGACTACGGCCTCCATAAGGACAAGGCCACCGGTTCCACCGACATCAACACCCTGCACTACATCGCCAAGTTGGGATACTCCCTGACGGGGCCCCGGGAACGGGGCTGGGAAGTGCTGGTGAACTTGGGCGCGGGAGCGGTGAGCTTCGACGTGGATGGCGCTCCCAACACCAATACCTACTTCGCGATCAATGCCGGCGCCAAGATCGCGTACAACTTCAATCGGTCGTTCGCGTTCGTGCTCTCACCGCAGGGCGACATCGCCTTCAGTGAGGAGAGCGAGCTGAGTACCACCAACGCCTGGGTCTGGCCGTTTACGGCCGGTCTCCGGGTCAACTTCTAATGAAAGGGAGTGTTAATCCTATGAAACAGCTCGACATCCTCGCCGCCATCCTGTTGGTCGTGGGCGGCCTGAACTGGGGCCTCGTGGCCTTCGCGAATTTCGATCTGGTTGCCGCGATCACGGGAGCCGGTGGATTCGGCGATAAGAACCTGCTCGGCGCCGTCATCTACGGCCTGGTGGGCCTGGCGGCCGTATACCAGGCGCTGGCCTGGAAGGCCATCCAGCGCAGGTGGCATGTCGCCACCGCCTAGCTTGCTTTCGGTACCGGCTCCGGGGCGGTGCTCCGGAGCCAACCGGCTGCTCCTTGAGGTGCACCGGGGCAGCCGGGAGACCGGCGCTGCTATTATCCGGGCAGAATCCGTTCAGAACCATTCACGGTAGCGAGCCGAGCCGTGGCCCCTCGTACCCTGTCCCGCCGCGAGTCTGTTGCAGCCGGGCTGCTTTCCATCGGCGCCCTGTCTGCCGCCACCGGGATTCCAGCGGATACGATCCGCACCTGGGAGCGACGCTACGGCTTTCCGGTGGCGGAGCGAAAGCCGTCGGGTCACCGGGTCTACCCGCTCGCCACCGTCCCGCGGCTCCGTCGCATCGCCCAGGCGATCGCACGCGGCCACCGTGCTGCCGAGGTCCTTCCTGCGTCGGAGCGCGCCCTGGAGTCCCTGCTCGCTTCACTGCCGGCAGCCGGGCCGGAGCCTGCCAACTGGCCGATGCTGCCGCCCCGCCCGATTGCTCCCGCCGATCCGAAGGATCTGGTTGATGCCGTCCGCAGCTTCGACGCGGGGCGGCTGCGGCGGGACTTTCAGGTAGACTGGGCTCGACTGGGGCCGCTCGAGTTCCTGGAGCAGCGAGCCGCGCCGTTTCTTACGGCCGTCGGCAACGGGTGGGCCGAGGGCACCCTCGACGTGCGCCACGAGCATTTCGGATCGTCCGTGCTGGGCGACTTCCTGCGCACCGTGCGGCTCCCGCTCGACGACCGCGCCACCGGCCCGATCGCGGCGATCGCGACCATCCCCGGCGAGCTGCACGGGCTCGGGCTTCAGAGGTCCGCGCTGGTCTTTGCGCTCGCGGGCTGGCGCGTGCTGGTGCTCGGGGTTGAAACGCCGGTGGCGGAGATCGTTGCCCTGGCGCGGGAAGCGCCCATTGCTGTGGTGGCGCTGAGCTGCGTGCAGCCGGCGAGGCCGAGCCTTGCCGCCGCAGTGCGAACGCTGCGGCACCGGCTTCCGCGTTCCATCCCGATCCTGGTCGGTGGGGCCGGCGCGGCAGCCGCCCGTCAGCGGGGAGTCGAGATCTTCTCCGATCTGGCCGGGCTCGACCGGTGGCTGCGCGCCCACCCCGGAGGTTGAGCCCATGACCGCTCTCGTTACCGGCGCCACCGGCTACATCGGCGGCCGGCTCGCGACTCGGCTCCTGGCCCGAGGCCATCGGGTCCGTGCCATGGCGCGCGACCCCCGGCGCCTTGGTGCGCTGGCCGCGGCCGGGGGCCAGCCGGTGGCGGGTGACGTGCTCCAACCAGAGAGCCTGGCGCCCGCGCTGCACGATGTCGCGGCCGCCTATTACCTGATCCACTCGATGGGCACCGGCGCCGATTTCGCCGAGCGCGACCGGACCGGAGCCGCAAACTTCGCTGCTGCCTGTGCCGCAGCGGGCGTGGGGCGCATCATCTATCTCGGCGGGCTGGGCCAACCCGGTCCGGCCCTCTCGACCCATCTCGCCAGCCGCCAGGAGGTGGGCGAGGTGCTTCGCGCGGGAACGGTCCCGGTGACGGAGCTCCGGGCGGCGATCATCGTGGGCGCGGGCAGCGCATCCTTCGAGATCATCCGCGATCTCGCGCGAAAGCTGCCGGTGATGATCTGCCCCCGCTGGGTCCGCTCCCGCTGCGAGCCGATCGCGCTGGACCAGGTCCTCGAATACCTCATGGGCGTGCTGGACGAGCCCCGGACGGTGGGACAAGTGCTGGAGGTCGGCGGTGGGGAGGTGTTGACCTACGAGGACATGCTCCGCCAGTGCGCCGCCGCCCTCGGCAAGCGGGTTCGCATCATCGGGGTGCCGGTGCTCACCCCCCGCCTCTCCTCCTACTGGCTCAACCTGGTCACCAGCGTCCCTATGGACATCGCCCGCCCGCTGGCGGAAGGCCTGCGGAACGATGTCGTAACCACCGACCAGCGAATCCGCGAATGGATTCCCGTGGCCCCGGTGAGCTTTCGAGAAGCCGTCGAACGGGCCCTGGCGGAAGATAGGGCCGGGCCGCTGGCCTCCCGCTGGACCGGCGCCACGGCCCGAGGGCGGCCGGACCCGCTCCCACTTGGGGATGCCGCTCTCCGAGACGAACGGGTGCTGCAGGCGAACGCCACGCCGGCCGAGCTTTTCGCGGCGGTGGAGCGCATCGGCGGCTCGAATGGCTGGTACTTCGGGGACTGGCTCTGGGAGCTGCGCGGCTGGATGGACCGGCTGCTCGGCGGCGTCGGCATGCGCCGGGGACGGCGCCACCCCACTGCCCTCGTACTCGGCGATCCGATCGATTTCTGGCGGGTGGAAGACATGGTGCCCGGCCGGTTGCTCCGATTACGCGCGGAGATGAAAGTCCCGGGGGCGGCGACGCTGGAGTTCGAGGTCACCGCTTCGCCGGACGGCACCCGGTCCGTCCTGACCCAGCGGGCCAAGTTCGAGCCGCGGCAGGGGTGGGGACGGACGTACTGGTACGCCCTGTACCCGCTGCATGCGCTCGTGTTCCGCGGCATGGCCGCGGGAATCGTGCGGGCAGCAGAGACCGGGGCCAGGGGATGCAACGGACGGACCTCAGGGAGGGACGATCGATGAAGCTGGCGCCGCCGTCCTTCTTCCCCATTCTGGAACCTTCCTACTCGCTTCATGCTCCCTTCGCGCTCTGCCGGCCACATTGCTCAAAATGATACTTTCGGCCGTTCTGGTCTCGCTCATCGCCGTTAGCCAGGTCGCCCCGCGCCAGGCGGACTCGACCACGATCGCCGGTCTCCCGGTGGTCGAGGTCCCGGCCGCGGGCTCGGCGGCCTCCACTTTCGCGGTGATCCTGAGCGGCGACGGAGGCTGGGCGGCCGGGGACCGGTCGATGGCGTCCGCACTCGTCGGACATGGCATCGGCGTGGTCGGCCTCGACGTGCCGTCCTACCTCCGCGAGAAGCGGACGCCGGACGGCGTCGGGGCCGACCTGACGCGGCTTCTCTCCCACTACCTCGGTGCCTGGCACAAGACCAGGATCATCCTGATCGGGTATTCGCACGGCGCTGACATCGCGCCGTTCATGGTCTCCCGGCTGCCCCCGACCCTCCGGAGCCGGATCGATCTCGTCGCCCTGCTCGGCCTCGAGAAGAGCGCCAACTTCCAGTTCCACCTGGAGGACCTCGTGGCCGATGTCGCCCACGACGACGCGGTCCCCGTGCTCCCGGAGTTGGAGAAGCTGCGCGGGATGCCGCTGCTCTGCGTGAAGGGAGAAGGTGACACCCACTCGCTGTGCGGAGCGCTGCCGCCGTCGCTGGCCCGGGTCGAGACCCGACCGGGGGGCCACCGGATTTCTGGCAGGCAGGGAAGCGCCATTGTGGAGATGATCCTCGGGGCCGTGAGACCGAAGAAAACCCACTAAGCGGGATCGGCGCCACATTCGACACGGGGACGCGAGATCGCGGGGACGATCTTGAAGGAGGCGGCCGGGTCCCGAACCGCTCAGTCGCCGCGCGCCGCCCGCAGGATCCGGGCGGCCATCTCGCGGTAGGCCCCGTCGAAATGGTGTCCGCCGGGGAGGGGAATGATCGTCGCGACACCGGGGGCAAGGGCGGGGCATACCGAGTCTTTTTCGTCCGTCCCGTACATGCACAGCACCCGGAGCCCCATCAGCTTGGCGATCTCCGGAGCCGTCGTCTCCCGCCCGGCTTTCCGTTCGCCCCCCAACCAGTCAGTTACATGAAACTCGAACGCGGTTGTGCGCTCGGGGCCCAGCAAGGCGACGACGCGAATCCGGTTCCGGAGATCGGGCGGCAGGCGGCTCACCATGAACGGCAGCGTCTCCGCGCCGCGGGAATAACCCACCAGCAGGAGATCCGTGGCCCGCCACGCGGTCATGTAGTGCCTAGCGATTCTCGTGAGGTCGGCGCCTATCCGCTCGGGCGTGCGCGCGGTCCAGAAGTACCGGAGCGCGTCGAGCCCCACGACGGAGACACCGTTTGCAGCGAAAATCTCGCCGATCTGCCGGTCGATGCTGGCCCAGCCGCCATCGCCCGAGACGACGAT
>JBDTTD010000163.1:0-5931 GCA_039930805.1 Gemmatimonadales bacterium
TGCGGCACCTCCACCAAGCCCGCGCGGGTGATCCTGCCGGCCGGCGCCTCTTTCTCGGCAGTGACCGACAGCCTCAGGGCCCACGAGGTGATCAGCCACCCGACTTCGTTCAAGCTCCTGGCCCGGGTGCGCGGAGTGGATCGTTCGGTGCATGCAGGGGTGTACGAGTTCCCGGCAGGAACCTCGCCGTGGAAGGTGCTGACGATGCTGGCCCGCGGTCAGAAAGCCGCGCTTCGGTTCACCGTTCCCGAAGGCCTCACCATTCCCGACGTGGCGGCGCTGGCGGGGGAGAAACTCGGCATCTCTCCTGATTCGTTCCTGGCGGCTGCGCGCGACAGCAACGCCGCCACCGCCCTGCTGGGGATGCGAATGCCATCCTTCGAGGGGTTCCTGCGCCCGGAGACATATCTCCTGCCGGCGGACATCAAGGCGCGGGAGCTGGTCCGGTTGATGGCGGAGGGCTTCAAGGCGGAGTGGGCGCCGGCCTGGGATGCCCGGCTGGACTCACTGAAGATGAGCCGGCTCGCGCTGGTTACACTGGCCTCTATCGTCGAGGGCGAGGCCCGAGCCGACGAAGAACGGGAGACGATTGCCGGCGTCTACCACAACCGGCTGCGGATCGGGATGCCGCTGCAGGCCGATCCCACGGTACAGTACGCCATCATGCTGAAGCGGGGGAAACGGAAGTCGCGCCTGTTCGTCAAGGACTACCAGATCGCGTCGCCCTACAACACCTACCTGAATCGCGGGCTGCCCCCGGCCCCGGTCAACTCACCCGGCCGCCGGAGCATCGAAGCAACCCTCTACCCCGCCAACGTGCGCTATTTGTACTTCGTCGCCGGTGAGGACGGGCATCACGTGTTTTCGCGGACATATAACGAGCATCTTCGAGCGATTCGGAAGATCAGGGCGGGGCAGCGGGGCAGCGGGGCAGGTGGGCAGTCGCAGTAGGCGATAGGCCGATGTCTGTCGCTGGTTACCGCCCCGCTGCCCCGCCGCCCCGTTGTCCCGCATACCTTCTCGCCGCGGCCTCCACATCTTCCGCCCCTAATATCCCCGACACGACCGCCACTCCCGTCCCTCCTGCCCGGAGGATCACAGGAACGTCCTCTGGGGCCACGCCTCCGATCGCCAGCACGGGTCTGTAGCCGGCTAAGCGCAGCAGTCGGCCGAAGCCAGTGGCCCCCAGCCCGATACCCGCCTCCTGCTTGGTGCCAGTCGCTCGCCAGGGCCCGATGCCCCAGTAGTCGGCTTCACCGGCCAGGCCAGCCTCCTCCTCGGTGCCCACCGACGCGCCCACCACGAATCCAGGCGGCGCGATCCGGCGCGCGAGGCCCACCGGCATGTCGTCCGGACCGAGATGAACCCCGGCGGCACCGGCGGCGATAGCGACGTCCGGCCGATCGTTGACCAGCACCGGGATGCGGAGCGCCTGCACCAGCCTGCGAACCAGCTGCGCGAGGTCTCGGGCGGTGGCCTCCTTGAGTCGGAGCTGTACCGAAGTAGCCCCGCCCCGCTCCGCCGCTTGCGCCAGCGAGACGAGGTCCCGACCGCGGACCAGCCGGTCATCGGTGACGAGCATGAGACGGACGAGTTGCGCTACATTATCTCCCATGCCACCCTCAGTACGACTTCAGGGAATCCGGGGCGCCACCACCGTGGCGCGCAACGATTCTGCGGAGATACTTGCGGCCACGGATGAGCTGCTCCGCGCCCTGATCGAGGCCAACGAGCTGCAGCCGGACGACATCGTCAGCGGGCTTTTTACCGTGACCAATGATCTGGACGCCGCCTTCCCCGCGCGCGCCGCCGAGGAATTTGGCTGGAACATCGTGGCGCTGCTCCACGCCACCGAGATCCCGGTACCGGGATCGCTGCCGAGGTGCATTCGGCTCCTGGTACACGCATACACCGGCCGGAGCAGGGCGGAAATCAAGCATTGCTACCTCCGCGGAGCCACCGCGCTCCGCCCTGACCGGGCGTGACCGTGCCCAGGGTTACTCCGCGCGGCGCCGAGCGCTGGGTGCGGGGCCACCCCTGGATCTACCGCAGTGAGGTCACCGGCGGACCGGCTGAGCCAGGCGTGGTGCAGGTGCACGACTCGCGAGGCCGCTTCATCGGCCAGGCACTTTACTCTCCCAAATCCGAAATCCGGCTCCGCCTCTTGGAGCGCTCCGACCGGGCCATCGACGCGCAGTGGTGGATCGAGCATCTGGCCGCCTGCGCCGCTCGCCGGGAGGGCATCGACGCCACCGCGTACCGCCTCGTGCATGGCGAGGGTGACGGTATCCCCTCACTCGTCGTGGATCGCTACGATCGCTGGCTCGTAGTCCAGATCCTGTCGGCGGGTCTGGACAGCATGCGGGAGTCCATCGTGTCCACCCTGGTCGAGCTCTTCCAGCCGGAAGGGATTCTGCTTCGCAACGACGCCCCGCCGCGGCGGCGCGAAGCACTGCCGCCCGAGTCGGTCGAGGCGTACGGAACGGTGCCTCGGGAAATCCAGGTGCGAGAGGGGTCGTCGCGGTACCTGGCGGCCCCGTGGGATGGTCAGAAAACGGGCGCCTTCCTCGATCAGCGCCCCAATCGCCTGCTGGCCGGCCAGCTGATGCCCGAGGCCGGGCGAGCGCTCGACTGCTTCTCGTATCACGGTTCCTTCGCGCTCCACCTGGCCCGGCGTGCCGGCAGTGTGCTGGCCCTGGATGTAAGCCAGGAGGCGCTGGATCGCGGTGCCGCGAATGCTGCCCTCAACAGCCTGACCAATATCGGCTGGCGCAAGGCCGATGCCTTCGAGACGCTGCGCCAGCTCGAGCGGGCCCGGGAGCGCTTCGACTTTGTGGTGCTCGACCCTCCCGCATTTGCCAAGTCGCGCGCCACGGTGGCCGATGCTCTCCGGGGTTATCGGGAGATCAACCTGCGGGCGATGCGGATTCTCGCCCCGAGCGGCACCCTGCTGACTGCATCCTGCTCCTTCCACGTTCAGCGGACCCAGTTCCTCGGCATGCTCGGGGAGGCAGCGGGCGACAGCGGCCGCCGCATCACACTCCAGCAGGTGCTGGGACAAGGCGTGGATCATCCGGAGGTACTCACCATTCCGGAAACCGGGTATCTGAAGGGAGCGCTGCTGAGGGCGGTGTAGTCGGGAGTCGCCCAAATCGTTGACTCTCCCGACCACGACGGCCAACTTCCACCATGCCCAGCGTAGGGGACTCTCGAGACAAGTCGATAGGGGTACGCCGAGTCCTGGGTGGCATCCTCCTGGCCAACATCGTCGTGGTCATCGTCAAGTTCGGGGTTGGGCTGGAGACCAACTCCCTCGCCGTCTTCGGTGATGCCCTGCAATCCTCCATGGATTCGGTAAACAATCTCTTTGGCCTGGCCGTGGTCCGGCTGGCCTCCAAGGCGCCCGACGAGGACCATCCCTATGGGCATTCCAAGTTCGAGACCCTCGGTGCGTTGCTCATTGCCCTGCTCTTGGCCCTCTCCATATTCGAGCTGGTTCGGGGTGCCATCGCGCGCCTGGTCATGGGCGCGCCTCCCCTGAACGTCAGCGGTGTCGCGCTCGCCCTGCTGGTCTTCACCCTGGCCTTGAACGTGGGCGTAGTGTGGTTCGAGACCCGCGCCGGACACCGCCTCAAGAGTGACCTTCTCCTCGCTGACGCTCTCCATACCCGCACTGATGTATTCATCACCATCGGCGTGCTCACTGGCCTGGCTCTGGCCCGGGCCGGGCTGGCCTGGGCGGACCCGGTGCTCGCACTGATTGTGGCCGTTCTGGTGGGGCGGGCGGGGTATCTGATCCTGCGGCGCTCGATCCCGAGCCTGGTGGACGAGCGGGCCTTCGATCAGGCCACGATTCAGCAAGAGGCCGAAGGGGTGAAGGGAGTCGAGTCGGCCTACGCCATCCGGTCCCGCCTGGCGGGAGATCGGCGCTTCGCCGAGCTGACCATCGCGGTAGACGGACAGTCGAATGTGGCCAGCGCTCATCGCATCGCAGACCAGGTCGAGCAGCGCCTGCGGGACAGCCTCCAGCTCGATGAAGTCACGGTGCACGTCGAGCCATGCTGAGCGCCACTGAGGTCCGTCCCGCCCACCGGCGCCGCCGCTCGCCCTACTCGGACAAGCAGCACTACCAGGAGTACGTCCTCCAGCGCATCGAGGGGTACAAGAATTCGATCGGTCGGGACGAGCTGCTCCGGCTGGGCGACGAGGCCGCATCGGAGCTGTCAGCGAATTCCGAGGGCCAGTTCGTGCTGACCGAGGTCCTGATGCTCGAATCGGTGGACCGGCTCATCATGAAGCGGCTCTCGCTGCGACCGTACCGCCGGTGGCGGCAGCAGTTCATCAAGCTGCGCGCCGCCCAGCGAATGCCGACCCATTGGGGCCTCGAGCCCCACTGCCCTCTCGCCCCCCTGCTTGCTCGCCTGGAGCCGGAGGACACCGCGCTCGTCGTGGGCACGGAGGCGGCGCCCACCACCTATCTGCTCGCCGCCCATGACGCCGCGGTAACCTTCATTGCGGGAGACCTCGGCTGCGTCGAGCGGGTTGAGTCCCGAATGGCGGCTGAGGCCCTGGCCAGCCTCTTCGAGAGCTACGTCACCCAGCTGGACCAGGCGCTGCCGGAATTCCTGAGCTTCATATCCGGCGTGGACATCGTGGTGCTCGACCCCTGTGTACTGGTTGACCTCTCCGCCACGGATCGAGCAGGGCTGGTCGAGGACCTTCAGGCGCGAACCCGGCCGGGAGGCATCCACACTCTCCTGCCGACCTGCAAGGCCATCTCACGCGACGCGCTTCGCTCGATGTACCGGGGATGGGCCCAGGAGGAAGACCCCAAGCGGCGCCGCCGCGCCGGGGAGAACCGCCGTCAGGATGGCCTGATCCTCTGCAAGCCCGCGTGTCCACCCGACACGGCCTGACGATCGATCTCCCGAGTCCAAGCGACACGCGGAGCCCTTCACCTCATTCGCAACACCTTGTCAACATTCCAGTTGCACCGCGGTCGCCGGCGGCACGAACGGTGCACCTCTCCCGGGCGAGCAGGCCATTTCCCCGTGGGTGAGGAGCAAACCAGTGTCCAGTCTTCCGTTGGCCGCCTCATCGGAACCTCGCGGCATCGTTATCAGGAGCGGAGCCCCCGCGCCCAAGCCGGTCCGGTTCTGGGCCTACCTGTGGGCCACCGACGATGAAGACGGCATGGACCAGCACTGGCACCAGCGGGTCCCAGCCGAGCACGCCGCCTAGATCCGCACGGCCCCTTCGGGCAGGCTCGGGGGAAGCGGTGCGGACCCACGGCGAAACGCCCCCGGACTTCGGTTCGGGGGTGTTTGTATTTGTAGGGGCTGGGAGCTAGAGCTGGGAGTCGGGCGTGGGAGTCGGGAGTCCCAGGTAGCCTGTGGGATTCCACAGCTTACACACCCGCAGCCACTGTAACCGCTACCGCCAACTCCTGAGTTCCACTCCCGACTCCAAGCTCCCAGCTCCAAGCTCACTTGCACCCCATCAATTTCCCGTCTAAACTCGAATTAGCTCACTCCTTCTCCAACCGGTTGCTCATGCCGACCCTGACCCTGAACGGTAAGTCCGTCGCTTTTCAGCCCGGGGAGACGATCCTCGAGGCCGCGCGTACGGTCGGCGTCGACATCCCCACTCTGTGCTGGTACCCCAAGCTGCCGATCGTGGGCAACTGCCGGATCTGCCTGGTGTCGGTCCAGGGGCAGAACAAACTGATGCCCGCCTGCGCGACGCCGGCCACGGACGGCATGGTAGTGGAGGTGGAGTCGCCGCCGGCGGCGGAGAATCGGCGGAGCGTGCTGGACTTTCTCCTGGAGCGTTACCCGGGTGAGCACCTCGCGAACGGCGGAAGGGAGCATCCTCGCAACGAGTTCGAGCGCTACGTCGTGCAGTACGATGTGCCGGTCCGCACCCATCACG
>JBDTTD010000164.1:0-5903 GCA_039930805.1 Gemmatimonadales bacterium
CGGCCCTCCGGTGCCGGAGCCGGTCGCCGAGCCGGTGGGGCGGGGGGCATGGGTGCCGAAGATCTGGGCGCGCAGGGATTCGAGTTCGGCGATCTCGGCGGCCTGGGCGACATCTTCTCGTCGATGTTCGGCCGCGGCCGTCGAGGTGGACCCGAGGAGGCCGACGGCGGGGATACTCTCGAGGCCGTAGTAGAGGTGCGGTTCAGGGTGGCCATGCTGGGTGGTGAAATCCCGGTGACGCTACCGGTGACCGACACCTGCCCGACCTGCAAGGGAAACGGTGGGGCGCCGGGAGCAACCTTCTCCACCTGCCCGGAGTGCGAGGGCCGCGGCACGATCTCGTTCGGGCAGGGCAGCTTTGCGGTGAGCCGTCCGTGTCCCCAGTGCCGCGGCCGGGGAAAGATTCCCTCGGAGAAGTGCCCCACCTGCCGAGGCGCCGGCGAGGTGCGCACCGAGCGCCGGATCGTCATCCCGGTTCCTCCCGGCACCGAGAACGGCACCAGGATCAGGCTGCGGGGCCAGGGGCAGTCCAGCCGCCCTGGTGGTCCCCCCGGCGACCTCATCGTCAACTTTCAGGTGCAGCCCGATCGCTTCTTCCGGCGCGAGGGACTCGATATCGTCGCCGACGTACCGATCAATCTGGCCCAGGCCACGCTCGGTACCCGGCTCAGAGTCCGCACCCTCGACGGCAAAAAAGTGCTGCTGCGGATTCCTCCCGGGACACAGCCGGGTCGGAAGTTCCGGATCAAGGGTCAGGGGATCGAGAAGAACGGCAGGAAGGGTGACCAGCTCGTGGGCATTCAGGTGACCGTGCCGGACGAGCTGACCCCCGAGCAGCAGGATCTCATGAAGAAATTTGCCGACTCAGCGAAGCTACCGTATTGAGTCGCGAGTCGAGAGTCGAGAGCTGAGGTCTTACGGTTTGCGTGACCCCTGACCCGTGACTCGTGACTCGTGACTCGTGACTGGCGCCTTACGACCCAACACCATCGACGCGACCATACTCACCAGTCCCACCACCAGACCTCCCCAGAACGCCGCCCAGAATCCCATTACAGTGAAGCCGAGATTCCAGCTCTCGGAGAGCCATCCGGTGACCAGCAGCATCAAGGCGTTGATGACGAGGGTGAAGAGACCCAGGGTGATGATGATGAGGGGGCAGGTGAGGATTGTCAGCAGCGGACGCAGCGTGGTGTTGACGATTCCGAAGACTGCGGCAACCAGCAGGAGACGGCCCAGGCCCCCGTCGAAATCGAGGCCGGGGACGATGGCCGCCGCCACCCAGAGCGCCGCGGAGTTGAGAGCCCAGTGGAGGAGTAGGGCGCGCACGGCTCAGCCGATGACGCCGCCGCCCAGCACGCGGCTTGCCGGCCCATAGAGCACACCGGACTGGCCTGGAGTGATGGCTCGGACCGGCTTGGCGAGGGCGAGGGTGAGCGAATTATCGTACCGCTCCAGCACCGTGGCTGGAACCGCACCCGCCCGATAGCGGATCTGGACCTCGCACTGGTCGCCCGACTCGAGCGAAGGAGCCAGCCAGTTCACCTCGTCGAGCCGAAGGCTATGGCCGGCGAGGTCATCGGCGCTCCCAACCACGACCTCGCGGTTCTCCGGCCGGATGGCAACCACGTACCTTGCCGCGGCCGACCCTCCCGGCAAACCCTTCCGCTGTCCGATAGTGTACCGGGCGAACCCACGGTGCTCGCCAATCACCTCACCGGTGGTGGTCACCAGCGGGCCGGGGACGAGCGCGGGAGCGTCGGCCGGGAGGTGCCGCTCCAGCACGGAGGCGTAATCGTCGTTGGGGACGAAGCAGATCTCCACCGACTCTTCCTTCTCGGCGGTGGTGAGCCCCAGCCGGCGGGCGTAGGCCCTGGTCTCCGACTTCGACAGCTCGCCCACCGGTGTCAGCATCCGCGCCACCACCTGCTGGTCGATGCCCCACAGGAAGTAGCTCTGATCCTTGTTGGGATCCAGTCCGCGGTAGAGGCCCCCGTCTCGGGCCACGGCGTAGTGCCCGGTAGCGATGTAGTCGCACTCGAGCGCATCGGCGTGCGCCAGCAGGTCGCGGAACTTGGTGAACGAGTTGCAGCGGACACAGGGGATAGGCGTGCGTCCTCTGCTGTACTCGCCCACGAAGTTCTGGATCACGTGCAGATTGAAGCGGTCTTCCAGATTCAAGACGTAATGCGGAATCCCGATTGCGTGGGCTACATCGCGCGCGTCATTGATCGAATCCAGCGAGCAGCAGGGCCGGTCGGGAACGTCGTCACCATAGCAGAAGAGCTTCATTGTAGCGCCTACCACGTCGTACCCCTGCTCGACCAGGCGCGCCGCGGCGACGGAGCTATCTACGCCGCCCGACATGGCTACCAGGACGCGCGATCCGCTCCCGTGCGGCTGCCCCGCTGCCCCGCTGCCCCGCTTCTCAGACACGGCCAAGTACTCCTGCCAACTTACGCACCTTGGCGACCACCGCTGGAACTACCTCGACCGCGCGATCCACGTCTTCGCGGGTGCTCTCCCGGCCTAGGCTGAAACGAATGGCGCCGAGCGCCAGTTCGCGAGGGATACCCATGGCGACGAGCACGTGAGAGGGCTCGACTGCGCCGGTGGAGCAGGCCGACCCGCTCGAGGCCGCAATGCCGGCGAGATCGAGGTGCATCAACAGGGCTTCGCTGTCCGCACCGTGCACCGCGACGCTCAGGAGGTGCGGCGCGCGCGCGCTGGTCTCGGCGTTGACCACCAGGTCCGCCACCGCGGCCTTGAGCCTGGCGGCCAGCTCGTTGCGGAGTGCGCACAGACGCTCGGCCAGCGAGCTCTGCTCACCGGCCGCGAGCTGGGCCGCCCGCCCCAGGCCCACGGCGCCGGCTACATTCTCGGTGCCGGGGCGAATGCCGAACTGCTGGCCGCCGCCATGAATGATGGCCTCGATCGCCTTGCGGTCGCGGACGATGAGAGCGCCGATCCCCTTGGGCGCTCCGATCTTGTGCCCCGAGAGCGTGAGCAGGGTGCAGGACAGCTCCGACACCGAGACCGGCACCTTACCGAGCGCCTGGACGGCATCGGTGTGAAAGACGACGCCTGCGTCCCGACATCGGGCGGCGATCTCCGCCACCGGCTGGAGTACACCGGTCTCGTTGTTGACCCACATCACCGAGACCACGGCCGGGCTTTCCGTGAGTGCGGCGTCGAGCGCATCCAGGTCGAGCCGGCCTCCGGAGTCGACCGGGAGCAGGACCTCACGGCCACCCAGATGACAGACCGCATGCGCGGCCGCGAGCACCGCCTTATGCTCGACCGCCGAGACCACGGCGCACATCGAGCTGCGTCGCTCCCGGGCGGCCAGTGCTGCGCCCACGATGCCGAGGTTGTCCGCCTCCGTGCCGCCCGAGGTAAACACCACCTGGTTGGGCTCGGCCCCCACCGCCTCAGCCACCTGTCTGCGCGCCTGCTCGACGCCCGCCCGGGCCGCCCGGCCGAACCGGTGGGCGCTGGAGGGGTTGCCGAACGACTGGGCCGTCAGGTACGGCAGCATGGCCTCCAGCACCTCAGGGCGAACCGGGGTGGTGGCGGCGTAGTCGAGATAGACGGGAGGACGCATGGGAGGGAAGATAGCGGCGAAATGACGCGCGGAGAACTCACGGGGGCGTCGGATCACGTCCACCTACTACATGCTCTGCACTCCCAGCTTCACAACGTCCTCCACCTCCACCGTCTCGTGGGTGAAGAACGGCTCGGCGTACCGCTTCCTGATGAGCGACCCAACATGCGCGTTCTGGATCTCCACCAGGGAATAGAGATCCTGGCCGGTGGGAAAGATCTCCCCCGCCGCCTTGGCTCCGTCGAATTGGCTGCCGTAGCACTTGATGGCGGCCAGCTTTCGCTCGAACTGGGCGGTGATGTCCACCACGAAGGTCGGCTTGATCGGATCTTCGCGGTAGGACAGAGCATAGAGCACCTTGTGCGGGCGGTGCGGGGTGCCCTCGGCGTCGTAGCGCGCCAGGCCGGCCAGATAGCAGGCGTCCCGCCCCAGCTCGGACGCCATCCGGTGGTCAGGGTGCCGCCCGACAGGGAAGGGAAGGATGACGACCCTTGGAGCGAAGTGCCGTATCTGCTGCACGATAGCGCGCCTGGTCTCATCCGTGTTGTGAAGGTGGGCATCGGGCAGTCCGGCGTTCCGGCGCTCGGCCACGCCCAGGATCTTCGCGGCGCGGTCGGCCTCCTCGGCCCGGAGCTTGGCGCTGCCTCGGGTGCCGGTCTCTCCCGCGGTGAGGTCGAGGATCCCGGTCCGGTATCCGGCGTCCACGGCCTTGAGGAGGGTACCGGCGCAGGTGAGCTCGACGTCGTCGCGGTGGCGGCTATGGCAAGAATGTCGACGGGCATGTTGGAAAAGTAGCGGGGCAGCGGGGCAGCGGGGCAGCGGGACAGGACTAGCTGCTGCTACCCCGCTGCCCCGCCTACCTCACGCTGTCTTCCGTTTATACCTCTTGGCCAAGACCAACACCCCCCAACCGAAGACCGCCAGCGGCCCGACGAAGCCGAGTGAGGCAATCAGGCTCGCCGTCAGACCGACAAAATTGCGCCAGGCGGTCTTGAACGCCTCGCCGATCACGCTCTGTCCCGGGTGAGAAGCGACCACCGGCGGCGGCTCGTACAGATTGACTGAGAGCGTGCTCAGCTGCGCGCTGGTTTTGAGGAAGCGCAGCCGGCCATCCATCCGCTCGATCTCCTCCCGCACCCGCGCCAGCTCCCGCTCGACCGTGAGGACGTCCTGGAGCTTGCCGGTGCGGGTTCGCAGCAGCTCAACCAGCCTGTCTTCCAGCCTCCGGCCGTTGGCTGCGCGAGCGGTCAGGTCCACAAACTCCTCGCTCACATCCTCCGCTCCGACGTTGACGAACTGCAGTCGGCCCAGCGGAGCAAGCCCTTCCGTCAGATCGTCGAACCGGTTTGCCGGCACCTTGAGCTCCAGCGTCGCGGAGCGGAGCTGGTTCCGGCCGCTCTGCACCGAGGCGTCCGCCACGAACCCTCCGACCCGCTGGACGATGCGCCGCAGCTCCGCCATGGAAGGCTCGAGCGAATCGACCTCGATGCTCGCCTGTCCGGTGCGGATGATGAGCCGGGCGCCAGGGTCGAACGCGGTAGACCGGAACCACTGGTCGGCCGGCGGTGATCCAGCCGGCGTCTCCTGGGTGGAGGCCGTACGTTGGCCTACGGCACCCAACGCCACGGGACTGTTCGAATTGTCGTGGGCCTTATGGGCGGTTTTCCCGGTCTCATCGGAAATCGTCTTCGGGCGTTCACACGCCATCAACAGGGCCGCCTGGAGCAGCCCGATCGCCATCGTCCGCGCTCGCATGGTTACCTCGCTATGGGGAGCACGGGAGATGCGGCGGGCGGGAGGGCTTGCACAGTGCAGGGGATTGCAGAGGAGAAGCGTGAGCGGTAGGGGTGTCTGTTCGCGTTCCGGTGGCCTGCGATTGTGCCGAGACTTTGGCCCCTCGCTTGGTTCAGGGTGACATCGTCCTGTCCCGCTGCGGCGCTGCCCCGCTGCCCGCCTTCACTCGTGCCTCAACGCCTCCACCGGATCCATCCGGGCCGCTCGGTTGGCGGGATACAGCCCGAAGGTGAGGCCGATCGCGACGCTGACCACGCACGCCAGGGCAGCACTCCAGAGCGGCACGCCGGATTCCAGTTGCAGCGCGTACTTCAGCAATTCCCCCGCCGCCAGGCCGAACAGGATCCCGAGCAGGCCACCTATGAGCGTGAGCGTCGCCGCCTCGACCAGGAACTGCCAGAGGATCTCCCGCCGGGTGGCACCGAGCGCCTTGCGCACGCCGATCTCCCGGGTCCGGCTGGTGACCGACACCATCATGATGGCCATGACTCCGATGCCGCCCACC
>JBDTTD010000165.1:0-5893 GCA_039930805.1 Gemmatimonadales bacterium
GCCTCCTTCACCCTGCCCTGCAGCTACGGATCGGCCTTGTCCCACAACCGCAGGAACCGTCTGTACGCCGCCGCCGAGTCGCACTGGCTCGCGGCCTCGTAGGTGTGCCCCAGCGCCAGAAACGTGACCGGCTTGTACAGCGGTAAGCTTTCGAAACCGTAGCGCAACCAACGGAGCCCTTCGCCCCAGGTCTCCGGGCGAGCGGCGAGCGCCAGATAGACCGTCACCATGCCGCCGGCGCCGATCTCCCGCTCGAGGACGTACCGATCTCTCAGGGCGGCGGCGAGACGCTCGGGGATATCACTCAGGGGCTGAGGAATGTACTGCTGGTGGCTGGCCGCCCCCAACCACCGCCCGCTATTGGCTACGCCGAGCGGCGAGGCTGGGGCGGGTTGTCTCCTGCGGGCCAGCCCTCCCGCTGGCGGGTGCGGTCGCCATCGGTGGATTCGGTTTGATCGTGCAGCAGGATCTGCTGGGTGGGGAACGGCAGGTCGATTCCGGCGGCGCTGAGCCGCTCCTTCACGGTCTTGAGCACCCGGTCGCGGACGTCGAGCACCGTGCCCCGCCTGGGCTCGCTCCACCAGCGCACCCGGAGGTTGACGGTCGACCCGGCAAGCTCCCAGGTCAGGACGTCGGGAGCGGGGTCGGCCAGCACCCCCTCGATGCCCCTGACCGCCTCGAGGGCAATTCGTTTGGCCTGGGCGATGTCGTCGTTATAGCCGATCCCCACGTCGTATTCGCTCCGAACCTTGTCGTAGGCCGTAATCACGGTGACCGGCTCGGTGTAGATCTGGCTGTTGGGCACGATGACCCGCCTGCCATCGTAGGTCCGGATGAACGTGGCCCGGGTCTCGATGGATTCGACCGTGCCGGTGAAGCTGCCCGCCGTGATCTCGTCGCCCACCCGAAACGGCTGGCGGAGCAGGATCAGGATCCCGGCAAGGAGATTCTGGAAGATGTCCTTGAATGCGAACCCGATGGCGACGCTGCTGATGCCGAGCAGCCCGATCAGCTCCGTCAGCCCGACCCCGGGAGCGACGATGGAGAGGGCGAGAAAACAGCCGACCAGCAGGACCACCGCGTAGCTCAGGCGCCCGAGCACGATACCGAGGCTCGATTCGGCGGACGCGGGGACGGCCCGCCGGACCAGCGACCGGATCCCCCGCGCGATAAGCCAGACGACGAGCAGCAGCAGCGCCGCCAGCACGATCTTCGGGAGCAGGGCAAAGAACCCGTTGACCAGGGTGTTGACGGTCCGCCAGGCGTTGGAAAGCTCGGCATTGAAGCCTGGACTCGTGGAATCGGCTTGCATATAAGCGAGGTAAAGGAAGGAAGGCGGGAAGTAACCGCGAGGCGAGGCGAGGCGGCGCTGATCCCTGTTGCGACCCTATATATACACGGCGCTCGGGGATATCGCTCGCGGCTCTGGAGATATACTTATGGTGGATGTCCTCCCCCGATAGAAGCTCCGGCCCCACTCCGCGTGCCGCCGGCCGGCTCGTCTGCCTCCCTGATGGAAAGTCATATCTCGTTGGCGCCGCACCCCTGACCATCGGGCGAGAGGCCAACTCCGATGTCCCGGTGCACAGCGAGGAGGTCTCGCGTTCCCACGCCTACATCCTGCGCACACCGCAGGGTTTTCTGCTGGTGGATAGCAGCCTGCACGGCACCTACATCAATGCAGAGAGAGTACAGGCGCAGCGGATGCTGGCTGATGGAGACGTGGTGCAGATCGGCGGCCAGTCCTTCCGGTTCGACCTGCGGCGCGCCGAGCCTGCTTCGGCGGTTCCACCCGACCCGAGTCCCGGCGCACTGGAGACCAGCCAGTACGCGCGCTCGGTACCACCCGGTTCGCACCCGACCGGCAAGCTGGGGTTGGCGCTTGCCCTGGCGGAACGGGGCTCGTGGAAGAGCCGGCTGAAGACCTGGCTCAGGCGCTACGGCCCCAGTGAGCTGGCCGGCATCGCGATGGCGCTCGGCGCCTCATGGCTCTCGTACCGCGCGACCGGTAGCATCATCGCGTCCGCGTATGGAGCCTCCATTGGCGAGGCGCTGGGATTCTACGGGTCGCTGGTGACCCGTGAAATGATCCAGGAGGCGTACTTTGCCGGGGCCCGTCGTGCCCCGTACGGCGCCTCCGAGATGGTGCGGACCTGGCGCGGGCTGCTGCTCGAGTTCGGGCCTGCCGAACTGCTGGATAGCGGAGTAATCCGGCCGCTGATGATGGGGCTCGGCACCGCGCTCCTGGGATGGGGCCTCGGTATCGTAGCGGGTAAGATCCTGGCCGACGTGGCGTTCTACCTGCCGGTGATCTGGGTCTATGAGCGCCGGCGGCAAACAAGGCAGGAGACTTGAAGACTCCCTCCCTGATGGCGCTAGCCTGCGCTATACCCTGGGTCTGCCAGTCCCTAACGGCACAGAGCCCCCAGCTCGACTCGATAAGCCGGTACGTCGCCTCAGAGATGAGGCGGCAGCAGATCCCCGGTCTCTCCGTCGCCATCCTCCGGGGCGATACCATCCTCCTCGCACGAGGCTACGGATTTGCCAACCTCGAGCTTCGGGTGCCGGCCTCCGACAGCACCGTCTACCAATCCGGCTCGCTCGGCAAGCAGTTCACCGCGGCGGGGGTGGGAATGCTGGCACGGCAGGGACGGCTGAATATCGAGGACCGGATCACCCGGTGGTTTCCGGAAGGGAAAGGAGTGTGGGACAGCATCACGGTGCGGCACCTGCTCACCCATACCTCCGGCATTCCGGAGTACACCGACTCGCTGATCGACCTTCGGAAGGATTATACCGAGGAGCAGTTGGTGACCCTGGCCGCCTCGCGGCCTCTGGATTTTCCGCCGGGTGACACCTGGAGCTACAGCAACACCGGATACGCCATACTCGGGGCACTCATCCGCCGGGTCACCGGCCAGTTCTATGGCGACGTTCTACAGCAGCTCATCTTCGCGCCGCTCGGCATGGGCACCCGCATCATCTCCGAGGCGGACATAATCCCCAACCGGTCGGCCGGATACCGGCTGGTCGAGAAGCAGGTGAAGAACCAGGAGTGGGTATCGCCGTCGCTCAATACCACGGCGGACGGTGCGCTCTACCTCACCGCGAACGATCTCGCCAAATGGGCGGTGGCGCTGAACCACCGGCAGCTGCCCGACGGCCGGGTGCTCGACGCGGCCTGGACCCCGGCCCGGCTGAACGATGGCGGGGCGGTGCCCTACGGGTTCGGCTGGGACCTGAGCGACCAGCGCGGCCACCGGCGGGTGGGACACACCGGGGCCTGGCAGGGCTTCGAGACGGTGATCTACCGCTATCCCGAGTTCAATCTGAGCGTCGTCGTGCTCACCAATCTGGCCGAGGCGTTGCCGTCGGCCATCGCCGAGGGCATCGCCGGGATACTGGAGCCGGCGCTCGAGCCGCCCCAACGGCTCGAGACACCGCTCCGCGGTACCCGGCCGCCGGCCGCGATCCCAGCACTCCTCGCGCGAGTCGCGGCCGGCAACGAGGCCGGAATGGTCACCCCGGGTCTCCAGCGTTTTCAGCGGCCGGCCATGCGGCGCGAGCTGGGCCAGATGCTGGAGAAAGCAGATTCTTGGACGGCGTTGGGCTGCGAGCCCCTGGTCGGCCCGAAGGAGCGCCTGCTGGGCACCGATGTGGAGCGAGTCTGCTATGCCAAAGGAATCGGTCAGTCCGGGCGAACGGTAGTCAGCGTGTATTACACCCCTGATTGGCTGGCCACCTACTTTGATTACGAGGACTACTGATGAACGAGGTTGTCGAGCTGTTTCGCCGGCTCACGCAGGGAGTCTACATCGTCGGCGTATCCGACGGGGAGGACCGGGACGCCTTCACCGCTGCCTGGGTCATGCAGGTCTCATTCGACCCGCTGCTGCTGGCGTTGAGCATCAACCCGGAGCATGCCTCCTACCCCTTGCTGCACGCCGGAAGGGGATTCACGGTCAATGTCCTGAAGCAGGGCCAGCTGGATCTCGCCCGTCGTTTCGGCACCCGCTCCGGCAGGGACGAGGACAAGCTGGCCGGTGTGCCATGGCGACCGGGTCGCACCGGCGCGCCCATCCTGGAGGATGCGCTGGCTTACTTCGAGTGCGAGCTGAGCGGAGAGATGGGAGCCGGCGATCACGAGCTGACGCTGGGCCGGGTGACTGGCGGGCGGGTTCTGGATCCGGCCGGCTCGCCTCTGGTCTATGCCGCCACCGGCGACATGGACGGCAGCAGCGCCCTTTACCCCAGGAAGCTCTGAGCGTGCCCCGGATCCCACTCGCCCTGGTCGTACTCCTCCATCTGGCGGCGTGTGACCAATGGCACCTGTCGATCAACAGCGATGGGCTGGTCTTCGTCTCGGTGATCGGTGCCGGCGCCGAGCCGAGGGGACGCTTCCGCATTCGCACCCGCGAAGCCGGTGGGACGACCCGCACGCTCGAGGTGCCCACATCGGGAGAGATGACCCTGACGCCGCTCTCCGCTGGCGACCTGGAGGTGACCTTGCTTATGCCGGATGGCTGTGAGGCCTCCGGGCCCAACCCACAGAGACTGGGCGTCTTCGGTGGTCAGGAAGCGCGGGTGTCCTTCGAGGTGCGTTGCGGCTGATCCGCTGACTGCGGGGTCTCGTCGTCAGACCTCGACGAACAGCTTGAGCTTGGCCAGCGACTCGTCCCATTGCCTCGAGATCAGATCCAGCGACCGACGGGCCTCCTCCAGCCGCCGTCTTTCCAGCTGCCAGAGACTCTCTTTCCCCCGCCTGCTCGAGCGGACCAGGCCGGCCCCGGCCAGGACCCGGAGATGCTTGGTAATCCCCTGCCGCGAGATCCCCGACCCAGCGGTGAGCCGCGCAATCGAGAGTGGCTCCCCCTCGCCGAGACGGGTCAGTAGCCGGAGCCGGTTCTCGTCGCCCAGGGCGGCGAAAACCGGAGCCGGCGTGGACGCCTTACGCCGCTGAGGCAAGAAACTTCCGCAGGTTCTCGAACTGCCCGGTCCAGCCTGCGTCGTTCCCGCGGTAGACCTTGTCGCGCCGGGCAACCGGGATCTGGTCGAAGCCGGATTCCGTCACGGTAAGCCGGGTTCCCTCGGGAACCTCCTCCAGCTCGAAGACCACCAGGGTGTTGGGCTCGGCGGGGTCCTTGTCCGGGTCTCCACCCGGCTGCCACCTCCACGAGAAGAGCCGCTCCGGCTCCATCTGCTCCACCGTCACTTCGAAGCTGAGGTGAGTGTGACCCGGGATAGTGAAGGGACCGCGAACCTTGCGGCCCGGGCCGAACGGCTCGGCCAGCCTGGTACCGAACCACTGGCCGAACTGGGCGGAGTTGGTAAGCGCGGCCCAGACCTTGGAGCGGGGGGCGCCCAGGGTGATGACCTTCTCGATTTGGTCGGTACTGCTGGAGCTTCGGGGTGATGTGCTGGTACTCATGACGACCTCCTGAGGGATATAGGCAACCTTCTGGTTGCCTACGATACTAGCTTCCGGGTCCGGGATGCGCAACCCCTTGGTTGCGCACGCAGCCTGGGACAGCTACCGATGCTGGTCCGCGGTTCTTACTATGATGTGGAATCCCGCGGGAGGCCGGTGAACCATGCCACCGTGATGAGTTCCCCAGGGCTGATGGGCGATCGGCAGTGAACCCCAGGGGGTCCGGCAATGGCGGCAACGACTGCATTGGTCAGGGTGGGTCGCCACCAGATCGAGATCACCCGGCCCGAGAAGGTGCTCTTTCCCGAGGACGGCATCACCAAGGGTGAACTGATCGAGTACTACGCCCGCATCTCCCCGCGTATCCTGCCCCATCTGTGTGACCGCCCGCTTACCCTGGAGCGCTACCCGAACGGGATCGACTCCAAACGCTTCTTCCAGAAGGAGGTGTCGTCCTACTTTCCC
>JBDTTD010000166.1:0-5884 GCA_039930805.1 Gemmatimonadales bacterium
GCAAGGTCTGGATGCGTGTAGGCGTGCCGCAGGGCGGCAGGCGGAGGCCCGATTGATGACCGATGGGCCCGGCTCGGTTGCCGCTCAGGAAAATCCCCTTGCGACCACCACTAACTTCGGCGCTGGAAGTGTTTTAACGGGTTACAATTTGATTACACCGCGGCCAGCGTCAAGTCCCACTTTCCTGACACCGGCCGGGCGATTTATGGAATAATGATGCAAGTTTATAAGGTGCAAGCGGTTGCACCTATTTAACCGGCCGACGGCTGGGAGTCCCGGATTCACCGGAACAGCACGGCCGCCTTCTTGACTGTCTGCCAGATGCCCCAGAGGAGGGGTATAGTCACCGGCAGCCATGCCAGAACGACCATGACCCAGGCACTGCCTTTGGTCCCTTCGGATGCGTAGGTGTCCGCCACGCGCCTCCTTTTCGTGCCTGCCGACCCGGATGGGCCGAGCGCAACAATATTCAGGCACTTGGGGTTTTATGCAATCTCCGATCAGGCCCGCTTGCCAAACTGCACCGCCTTGGCCGCCTCCAGCTCTTCCAGTGACATGTAGAACCGTGAGTCCACCGGCTTCACCACCAGATTACAGATAAACCCGATCACCAGCAGGCCGGCCAGGACGTACATCGTGACGTTGTACGCCTGGGCGGTGGGCACCCCCCGATCGATCTGGTATTCCCGGATGTAGTTGACCAGGACCGGCCCGAGCACTCCCGCGGTAGACCACGCGGTGAGCAGGCGGCCGTGAATCGCGCCGACATACTGAGTGCCGAAGATGTCGGCGAGGTACGCGGGGATGGTGGCGAAGCCGCCTCCGTACATGGTAAGGATGATGCAGAAGATGACGACGAAGAGGGTGACGCTGCCGGTCTGCCCCGCGGATGGGGCCATTGCGTAAAGCACGAAACCCAGGGCGAAGAAGACGAAATAGGTTCGTTTGCGGCCGATGTAGTCGGAGAAGGACGCCCAGCCGATCCGCCCCGCGATGTTGAACAGACTGAGCAGGGCCGCGAATCCGGCCCCGATGCTGGCGAGCTGAGCCTTTTGCTCCGGGGTGAGCTGCTGCAGCGTTCCGGGCACCCCGAGCAGCCGGCCGCCAAAAATCTCCTGGATCATCGGCGAGGCGATGCCGATGACGCCGATGCCCGCGCTCACGTTCATGCACAGCAGCATCCAGAGAAACCAGAACTGGGGGGTCCGCCACGCCCGGCCCACGTGCACGCTGCCGGTGGTGATCATGCTGGTGTGCTGAGCGCGCGGGATCCAGCCGGCCGGTTTCCAATCCGGCGGGGGCACCCGGTAGCCAAAGGCCCCTGCCATCATCGCGCAGAAATAGATGACCCCCATGGCCACGAAGGTCTGCCACACGCCCACCGACGTCGGTGTGGCGAAGTGTTTCATGAGGATATCGGCCAGCGGCGCTCCGATCATCGCGCCTCCACCGAATCCCATGATGGCCATGCCCGTGGCCATGCCGCGCCGGTCGGGAAACCACTTGATGAGGGTGCCAACCGGTGAGATGTAGCCCAGCCCCAGTCCGCAGCCGCCGATTACGCCCGAGCCGAGCCACAAGAGCCACAGCTGGTGGAGATAAATCCCGAGGGCCGAAATGAAGAATCCGCTGGACCAGCAGAGGGCCGCGACGACTCCGGTCTTCCGCGGCCCCACCCGCTCCACCCAGGCCCCGAAAACTGCCGCCGAGGATCCGAGAAAGACGAAGAAGAGCGTGAACATCCATCCCAGCTCGCTGATCTTCCAGTCACAGCCGCCCGCGGTCAGCAGCTGGAAGAAGGTCGTACGCTCGGGACACGGCACCGGCTCGGTAATCCCGATCGCCCGGGTGAGCGGCAGCCAGAACACGCTGAATCCGTAGGCCATGCCGATGGAGAGGTGAATCGCGAGTGCGGCGGGTGGTACCAGCCAGCGGTTGAAGCCCGGCTGGGCGACAATCCGTTCCCTCGAGAGCAATCCCGCCATCAGGAGTCTCCTCGGTTATGTTCTTTCTGAGCAACGCGGAATCACTCGCCGGACCGGCGCAGTGCTACCCAAGGTACAAACGACTTTATCCCTGGACCAGACCACCACGATGATCAAGCTGTCCCGCTCACTTCAGGCCACTGTCATCGCCGCGGGGTTGAGCGCCGTGGTCGCGTGCTCCGGACGGAGCCAGGCTGCCTCGGGAGACACCGCTCCCGCGCCCTCAGCACCTGCGGCTACCCCCCCGCCGCCGGCGACGCGAACCGACACCGCTGCCGTGCCGCCGTGGCTGGTGGTGGACAGCGTGGCCCGGGAGGTCAGGCTGACGCTCGAGGTCAGCGCTCCACCAGGCGCGTCGTCAGCCCTGATCAACGGCTATGGTGCCGGCGAGGCCCGCATCGTGGTACCGCTCGGGTGGGCGGTCAAATGGGATTGGCGCAACGCCGACTCGACAGCTCCCCACAGCCTGGTGGTGATGGTGCAGCGAGAGAAGATTCCGCTGGAGGGCGGCCGCGCCGCATTCAGCAATGCCATGACCCGGAATGTGGTCGCGGGACTTCTCCCGGGACAGCCTGATCAGTCGAGCTTCGTCGCCGATGAGGCCGGCTGGTACTGGATGCTGTGTGGGGTTCCGAGCCACGCGATCAAGGGCGAGTGGTTGGAGCTGCGAGTAGACCCGGATGCGAAAACGGCGTCGGTGGAGATAAAAAAGTGAAAACCGTTCACTCTTCCTTCAACAGCTTCTCGATCTCCTCCTCGAACTCCCGCACCTGCCGCTGGTGCTGGTCCCCTGCCGCCAGGCCGTGGAATCCCGCGTGCACCCGGCGCACCCGTCCATCGCGCCCCAGAAAGACGATCGTCGGGAAGGCACCGGCGCCGCGGAGCTGGGGCAGTGCTGTTTCAATCCCCTCGACGTCATTGGTTCCGGCCAGGAGCAGGGGGAAGGGAATGCGGAACTTGTCGCGGTAGCGGCGGACCAGCGGCGCGTCCACCGCGGTGTCGCCGGTGACCTCGAAGGCCAGACCCACGACCTCGAGTCCGCGGCTGCGATACCGCCGGTAGAGCTCGATCAAGCCCGGGATTCCCTCGTGGCAGGTGGGACACCAGGTCCCGAAGATGTCTATCAGTACGACCTTCCCCCTGAAGCCCGGATCATCGTTCCCCACCAGACGTCCCTGAAGATCGGGGAAGCGAAACCGGAACGGCTCGGTGGTGTCGGCGGAAGTAATTTCGGTGGGGGACTTGAGATGGGGCGCTCCGGTGCTCCGTACCGCGAGCCACGGCGTCTGGGTTCTCAGTCCGGCATGAAAGATCCCTCGCAAAGTGTCGCCCTGCAGTCTGCCGGTGATGAGGTAGACGAATGAGCCGTCGAAGTAACCGATGGCGAAGCTGTCGGCTGAAACCCTCCCCCAGAACGGCCCATAGTCGGAGGTGCTGGAGATGAGAGTCCCCTCGATGCCGGCCGGTCCATTGCGAAATTCGAAGACGCGGGGGCTGGTTTCCAGGTCCTGGAAGTAGGTCGCGTCCCAGCGGCCAACCAGGCTCCTGGGCGCACGAGTAATCGGCCAGCGGCCCCGGGCGGCCCGGAATGGAATGGTCCGGGGCCCGTTGCTGCCCACGTTGTGATAGGAGCCAGCCAGAGAGTCACCCCGGAGGACCGCGGTCATGGTGGCTGCGTAGTCGGCGTTCTCGAGGATCACGCTGTCGCCCGCCACTCGCACCTTGGAGAACCGCTGACACTTCACCCCATTACATAGCTCACCTCGCCAGCCTGGGCCGGCGCGCTCGATCGAGATCGCGAATGGCAGAGAGCCGCCGGCCAGGTCGAGTACGGCCCGCCAGGGCCCTCCAGGCGAAGAAAGGGTGCCCATGGCCGCGGCCCCCTGGAGCAGCAGTGCCAGCATCATTTGACCTCTGGATCGGCCGGCGGCGCCGGCAGGCCACCTCCGGAGTAGCGCTCGCCCGCGCGCACCGAGGCGGGAATGACGTTGCCTCGCCATGGAGCGGGGCAGGGGTATACCGAGCTATAGGCGCAGAACGGGTTCCGGGCGCGGTTGAAGTTGAGGCGGAACTGACCGTTCGGGAGCGGAATCAGGCTGACGAACCGGCCCGCCGGGTAGGTGCCGCCTCCGTTGCTCTCGTCGCGGAAATAGATCTCCAGCTCCGACTCATCGCCGCCTGCGAACGGAATACGCAGCACGCGCAGCGAGCTGCGACCGCCCAGCGGCACGATTACGCTGCCAACCTCGGTGGCTTCGACCTCGTTTCCGTCGGAGGCCAGAACCCGCATTGGACGCGGAGTCGCGAGACGGACCAGAGGCCCGGTAAACGCCATCGAGGGGTCGTAGTCGTAGTATCCCGCCAGCTCCTTGCCGCCGGTACCGGCGGCGAACGCGGTCAGGACTGTCCCCGGAGGAGAGCCGGTGAGGTACAGTACGTAGATGCCGAGCCGATGTGGGCCCCCACGAGCGATGGGGCGCTGGCCGCCGGGACCCTCGAGAACGAGGCCGGCGCCGCCCGGGTAGACTCGGTACTCATCGATCCCGGGGAGGGGAATGTCTGCGTCAGCCGGACCCAGCCGGAGACCTTCGCCCACCTTCTGGCGCGCAAGGGCCAGGAGTGGCGAATTGAGCCCCTTCTTGAGCCAATCGACGTAGCCCGATCGTTCCATGACGACGTCGGCCGGTGCCTGAGCAGCCAGGCCGGCTGACAGCCGTGTGCATAGAGCCACAGCAATCACAAAAACCCGAAAAGACGAAAACACGAATGGTGGCCTCATTGAAGAATGCTGTTGGCTCATGGCTGCAACCACACTAGTACCCGTTTAGAATCGATCGGCTGAGAAGGCCTGCAGCCCGACACCCGGTGGCTCCCCCTCGATCAAGTGGCGGATGAGCACGCCAGTAATGCCCGCCAGCAGAATGCCATTTCGTCCGTGGCCGGTTGCGTACCATAGCCCGCTTACGGTGGGCTCGCCGCCGATGATCGGCTGACCGTCCGGCGTCATCGGCCGGAGACCGGCCCAGGTTCGCCGCACTTTGGCCCTGACGAGGCTGGGAGACAGCAGCAGGGTAGCCGCAAAGATCTGGGCCAGACCGGCTGAGGTGACCTCGGGCTGGAAGCCGACGGGCTCCATGGTCGAGCCGATGATCGCCTCACCGCCTCGAGCCAGGATATAGCAATCCTTGTGGTAGACAATCGCGCGGGGCACGGCGGCAGGCCAGGGCAGGGCCGCCATCTGTCCTCGCACTGGTTGGACCGGGAGCGGCCGGGGAAGATTTTCCAGGCGGCCGGACCACGCCCCTGCAGCGACCAGGACGTGCTCGGCGGTGTATCGGCCCGTCTCTCCGGCGACGCCGGTCACCCTGTCGCCCGAGTGCTCTATCCGGATAGCCCGATCGCTGGCCACCACCGCGCCAAGCCGCTGCGCATCGGTGAGCAACGCCCGGACCAACTGCTCGGGATCGAGTGCTCCGTCTCGCGGCGCCCAGAGCGCCCCAACGGTCGGGCCCAGCCAGGGCCAGCGCCGTCGGACCTCGTCCGGCTCCAGCCACTCGCACGCAATGCCTTGCTGTTGCTGCCATGCTACCTTCGACCCCAGCCCCGCCGCCTCGATATCGGTACCGGCAACCCGGGCGATGCCCTCCTGCCAGAGGCCGACATCGATACCGGTTGTCTCCTGGAGACCTGCCGCCAGCGGCTGGTAGAGGTCCCGGGCGGCCAGGCCGAGGGTGAGCAGCCCATCGCTCGCGTCCGCCTCGATCTGGGGAGCAAGCATCCCTCCGGCTGCCCGCCATGCCTGCCCGTGGTGTCCACCGGGTTCCAGCACGAGCACCCTGCGGCCGGTGGAAGCGAGCTCCCGGGCGCAGGCAGCCCCGATGGCGCCGCCTCCGATCACG
>JBDTTD010000167.1:0-5851 GCA_039930805.1 Gemmatimonadales bacterium
CCCAGAGCGGGAAGCCGTTGCTGATCATCGCCGAGGATGTCGAGGGCGAGGCGCTGGCGACTCTGGTGGTCAACAAGCTTCGCGGTACGCTGAAGGTCTGCGCGGTGAAGGCGCCGGGCTTCGGTGATCGCCGTAAGGAAATGCTGCGCGATATCGCGGTGCTGGCCGGTGGGCAGGTCATCTCGGAAGAGCTCGGGTTCAAGCTGGAGAACGCTACCCTGGCCGATATGGGCCGGGCCAAGCGCGTCGTGATCGACAAGGACAACACCACGATCGTGGATGGCCGGGGCAAGTCGGACGACATCAAGGGCCGGATCGCCGAGATCCGCGCCGCCATCGATAAGAGCACCAGCGACTACGATCGCGAGAAGCTGCAGGAACGTCTGGCCAAGCTCTCCGGCGGAGTCGCGGTGATCAACGTCGGCGCCGCCACCGAGACCGAGCTGAAAGAGAAGAAGGCTCGGGTGGAAGATGCGTTGCACGCTACCCGCGCGGCGGTCGAAGAGGGCATCGTGCCGGGCGGCGGTGTCGCCCTGATCCGGGCCCAAGTCGCGTTGGACAAGGTCAAGGGCACGGACGATGAGAAGATTGGCGTCGACATCGTTCGGCGCGCACTGGAAGAGCCGATCCGGATGATCGCGCAGAATGCCGGAGCCGAGGGCTCGATTGTGGTGGCACGGGTACGGGAGTCGAAGGACAAGAACTTCGGCTACAACGCGGCGTCCGACACCTATGAGGATCTGGTGAAGGCCGGCGTCATTGACCCGACCAAGGTGACTCGCACCGCGCTGCAGAACGCCGCCTCGATCGCCGGTCTGCTGCTCACGACCGAGTGCGTGGTGGTGGAGAAGAAGGAAGAGAAGTCCGCCTCAGCAGCGCCTCCGGGCGGCGGTGGCATGGGCGGAATGTACTAGATCGAACAGCTTTCAGAGAAACGCCCCGGGAATTCCGGGGCGTTTTTCTTTGTCCCAGTCGCGTATTTCACGCCGTCGGGTGGATCGCGGGACTGCAGAATGCCGCACTGTCTGCCCGACCAATCACTTACGACGCTACTGCGCATGGTACGACAAATGCCGCCCGCGACCACTACCCGCAGGCCCGACCCGACCCAACTCATGGAGCTGCATGCCCAAGACGCCCCCTGGACGCAAGCCCGATCCGATGGGCCGCGTGGTCGATCGTCTGCTCGCGCAGCTCCCCGGCCTCCAGGGGTCTGTCGAGCCACCCCCACCCGTTTTTCGCTCCTCGACCGGGGAGATTCGCGTTGCCACTGGGCGGTATGTCGCGCCCCCGACGTCAGCCGGTCTGTGGGGCCGGGTAGCGCTGGGCGTCACGTTGAGCCTCATGATGGCTGCCTGGCCTTATTTCCGGGAATGCGGCTTGCCGCTGTTCGGTTATCTCGCTGCGGTTATCACCACTGTGGTAGCGGGCGGATGGATCGCGGTAACCGCCTGGAAGCTGCGGAATGGCTTCGCCCACGTGCTGGCGCTGGGAGTTCTCCTATGGGGGCTGGTGCTCACGGCGGAGGTGCTGCTATCCCGGACCGGCTACGCTGCGGTATCGGAGAGCTGGCAGTGCGGTGAGCCGGGGACTGGTCCTGCCTGGATGCGCTGGTTTGCCCCGCCGGTGTCGAGTAGCAATCCTCCCTGGTTGGTCCCCACAACTTCAATCGGTTAGCATCAGCGCCTGAAAGGGCACAAACTCTCTCATACTCTCGAAGGCCGGATCGGAGTGGACATCCTCGATGTCGCGGCCATCGAAGGCGAGGGGCCGGCCCTGGATCCACGCCTGCTGCAACAGCTCTACCGCGTCTGCGCGGTCGCCGAGCGCTGCGGTTATGCGGGCTCGAGCATATGTTTGCCTGCCGAAGAGATACGGATCAGATAAGGCGGCGAGCTCTCCGGCCAGGCGTAGTGCCTCAGGCCGATCTCCCATCTGTGCCGCCGTAGCTCCCAGCCGTCCCAACAGCATGGGATTCCTGGGATGCTGGAACAGCGCCGCGGCGTAGTACTGCCGCGCACGCTCCCACTGCTGGGCGGCATACTGTATATCCCCCTCCATCACCCTGCCGGCCAGAGTCGTGTCCGCAGTGGGGGCGGGGGCCTCCTCCAGCAGCGTCGCAAGCCAGCGCGATGCGGCAGCGTCGTGCTCGTGCGCCCGCAGCTCGCGCCACACCCAGTACGCAGCCTGGCGAGGACCCGAAGCATAGGGATCATCGCGGGTCGGTCGAGGGAGCTCTCGAAGGGCCGCCTTCACGTCGCCCGCCGCCGCCATGGCGAGCAGCAGATTCACGTGGGGCCAAAAACGGTCGGGGAAACGCTGCACTGACCGGCGCGCGCTTTCCAGCTCCGCGTCCCGCTCGCCGAGGCGGTGCAATGCCGCGGTGTGGGTTTCCCAATAGTACGGGGCAATCAGCAGGAGCCCCCGGTCCGGATCGACCTGCGAGAGGATGGAAAGACTTTCGTGGGGCCGATTGATGCTGAGCGCCGAGCTCGCGGCCAGGGTATAGCCTTCTACGGATGTGGGCGTCAGCTGGACCAGCTCGCGGGCGGCTCGGAGGCGGCCCCAGAGGTCGCCTCGGAGGTCCGCTCGCAGTCCATTCAGCACCGCTTGCTCGGCGGGGGTGAGAGTCCGCTGGTGCCCGGCGAGCCGTCGAAGGAGCGTGTCGACCGCGGGCCAGTGGTCCAGTCGGGTCTCGACGTATGCCCGCATGAGCAACGGGGCCATGTAGCTGGTATCGAGGCTCGATGCATGGTCGAGTCGCTGGAACGTGTCATCGTAATCGCCGCGGAAGAAACTTTCCCAGGCCCGGCTCATCTCGTTATACGCATCGTAGGAAGGAGGTGTCCCGAGTCCGGCTGAAAACCCACGGCTCGTGGTGTCGACTGCGGACGCCACGGCGCCGACGACGCGCTCCCCAAGTTTGGCCACCAGCCGCGATGGCGCATTTGCCGGACCGCTCACCGGGCCCACTGTGCGGATGACCTTCCCGCTTGCCACATCGATGATCTGAATCAGGACCCGAAGGGTGTCGCCCTCGCGGAAGAGGTCTCCCGAGAGAACAGTTCCGGATCCGGTCTCCTCGGCCACCGCAATGGCGCGGTTCCCGTCGCGGAATAGAGCAGGGATGTGCTCCACGATGCGGCTGGCGACCGACGCCGTCCGGGGATCGACGACTTCGAACTGGGTGGTGCGCATGAGGCCCTGCGCAATCCAGTCGGCAGCGAGGGCCCCAATGCCGGTAAGCGCGCTATCTCCGGTATGGTTGGTGAGCGGCGCCACCACGACCCGACGCGACGAGAGCGTGGGGGCACTCCGGGTCAGCAGGGTCCGCAGGTTGGCTCGCCGGGAGGCGGGTGTCAGCAAGAAGCCGCCGGCGCCGGCGATCATCACGCCGCCCACCCCAATCAGAACCATCCGGGTGCTCCGCCACCGTGACCGGACCCGCCCTGCCCGGGCGCGGTGGTACTCGAGGGAGGACCGATTCGCCGTGCTCTCGCGCGCTCGTGGCTCCCAACTCCGGGCCGCTGCCAGATGCAAGGCCTCACGCTTCGAGGCGGTGAGGAGGTCGTAGGCAACCCGGCAAATGATCTCGTGGGTAAACTCGTGGACGCCGGGAGTCCCCGGCCGTTCCCGCACCATTCGGCGGGCCAGGAGCTGTTCCACCGCCACGGCGCAGGTGGTCGCACCCAGCCCAGACACCTCCGCGAGCATCCGAGTGTCCACCACGCGGCCAAGCACTGCGCCCGCTTCCACCACGGCACGAACTTCGGGCGTCAGGCGGTCGAGCCGACGGCGCACCACTTCGCGAATGCTGGCCGGAAGCGGGATGGGCTTTCCGTTGCCGGCCGGCTCTACCCGCCACGTCCCTGTGTCGGTAGGGAGAAGCTGGCCCTCATCCACCAGGGCGGCGGTGAGCTCGATGGTATAAAACGGGTTGCCCGCGCCTTCTCCATACAGGCGCTCCGCCAGGCTACGGCGGGCCGGCGCAGCCAGCTCCAGCATCGACCCGAGGAGCAGCTCGATGTTCTTGAGGCACAACGGCTGGAGCTTGAGCCTCCGGATTCCCGCGCGGGAGCACAGCTCGATATACGCGGCGGAACGGTCCTCGCCGGTCCGTGCGGTTGCGAGCAAGAGAAAGGGCGCGGCAATCCGGCCGCTCACCGCCATCAGGACCTGCTGGGTGTCCGGGCTGGCCAGCGGCAGATCGTCTACGTAGAGGAGAACAGGGCGCTCGGCGGCAACGGCATTGAGAACGTCGACCAGGGCGTCCTCCAGCCTGTGTCCGTCATCCGAGTGTCTGGGAAGCGAGGGAAAGCGCTCGCGCAGCGCCGGCGCGATCCGTGCCAACTCGCCCAAGGCGCCAGCCGATGCCCCAGAGGCACCCGGAGCGCTCACCAGTCCGATCACCAACTCTGCCAGCGTATCGAGCGAGGTATGGGGTGTTGTTTCGTAGCCTCGGGCTCGCAGCACCGTGGGGCGGTCGCCCTCGGCCATCACCCGGCGCAGGAACTCCTCGCACAGTCTGCTCTTGCCAACGCCCGCCTCGCCTTCTACCAGGATGGCGGCGGAGGTGCCCCCCCGAACCGCCCGCCAAACCGAGCTCAGCTCGGTCAGCGCTTGTCCCCGGCCCGTGAGATCAGGAGTAAAGAGAGCGGCCGACCCGGGAGTGTGGAGTCCTGGCCCGGATGCCGCGTCCCGCTCGAGCACGGTGCCCAGCTGCAGGAAGCCGGGGGTGGGCACCGTGTCAAGCGCCCGAAGCTGAGCGCGAAACGCCGCATATAGAGCAAGCGCTTCCGCTGTCCGCCCTTCGAGCTGGGCAAGCTCGATGAGGTGCCGCTGGCCCTCCTCCTCCAGGGGGAGCAGCTCCACCCAGCGCTGTGCCCATGCCGAACCCTCCGGCCAATTGCCGTTGTCCCGTGCCTCCTGAATCAGCCCCCGCAAGGCGAGGCGGAGGGGGCGGCGCAACGTCTCGCGTTCGGTCTCCAGCCAGAGCCGGAAGTCCTCTCCGCCGAGGTTCTCGGCCCGGGAAAGGAACTCGCCATGCCAGGAGGCCACCGCTTCCCGCCAGCGCCCGGCGCGGACATCGCCTTCGAAGCAGGTGGCATCCAGGACCAGGGCACCAGGGTCAAGGGAGACCTTGTCCTGCTCGGTATGGAGTCCCTGGCCAACCAGTCGCTTCAACTCGAGGAGGATCTGTCGGAGGGACTGTCGCGCCTTTGCGGTATCCCGCTCGCGCCAGAACAGGTCGGCCAGCTCGCCGCGATCAACGGCTCGGGGTGACCGGCGTGCCAGGAAGGCGAGCAGGGCCAACCCGATGCGCGGGCTGGAAAGTCCTCTGACGCCGCCCTCGAATCGGAGCTCGCCCAGGGTAAGCAGGACCGGAATGGCGGAGGTCACAATCGCCTGTGGCAGAGGAACTTGACGGACGGGTTGACGGCGGCTTGCGCTCGCCGTGCTAAGATCGACGCCGATTGGTGAATCTATCGATCCAAAATAGCTCTCTTGGACCCCGAACCGCCCGGAGTATCAGCGATGTCGCTGCATCCGCCCGATGACGATCACGGGACGACGACGTCCGAACGCTTCGAGTACTTCATGATCCGGGTGACACGGTCGGACGAGGACCCTGGCCGGGTTTCTGGCCTCGTGGAACGGCTCGGATCGGGGGAGAAACGCCCGTTCGAAACCGGCGATCAGCTGCTTCGGATGGTCGGTGGGTGGTTCGAGTCCAGCCTCAAGTTGCAGTCCCCGACCGGGCACCGCAATCCCGGTGGCGCCGGGTCAACCAATCCATCGCTGGGCGATGGTGCCTAGGAGGAAAAATGCGCTCCCTTTTCGCCGTCTTGCT
>JBDTTD010000168.1:0-5850 GCA_039930805.1 Gemmatimonadales bacterium
AGACAACGGCTTCCAGTTCCGCATCAGCGGCGGGAGTTTCCTCCTCGGCTTCCGCCGAGACCAGAGTCATCGCCCGATCCCGGGTTTCCTGACGGCGGAAATGATCGGCAACGGCATTGCGGAGCACGCGGTAGAACCAGGCCACAGCCGAGTCGGCTTTCCGGATCGAGTCTACCCGGTCGAGACTGCGGACGAATGCTTCCTGCAGAATATCCTCTGCCGCATCACGGGAGCCCACTCGCCGTTCGAGGAAGGCCAGGAAGGTGGCGTGGTTTGCCACCAGTACTCGCAGGATATCGGGCGCCTTCGGGTCGCGCTCGACAATATCGCTCGAAGCTGACTCCAGCATTGGCTTCACACTGAATAGGATACGGGCCCCGCCGGAGTCCGGCTAGCCGGTCCGGCGGACTCGTATGCCAGGTTCTGGGTCACTTGCAGCCGCACCCGCAGCTTCCCTCGCCGCAGGGACACTCATCCGTGCAGGTACAGCCGCAGGTGCAGCCCAGGGTAAGGTTGGCAGAGTTGCTCATTTGAAGTACTTCTTGTTGTATTGGTATCCAGCCACGTGAACAATCGCCTTCATACCTGCTGACGCGCCCTGCGGCAAAGCATCACACCCGGCGACGGCTACCGCCGGCCAGACGACTGAAAAGGAGACACTCGATGGCACGGGCTCTTCGGAAGACGGCGGGAGTAATGGGCGCCGGGGCCGGCGCCGTCGCTCTCCTCGGGCTGGGTTATGCCGGCATTACCTGGTACCGATACGGCAAGGTCGCCCGCGGTGGCCCACGTGATCCCCTGGTCGATCGCTTCATCCCCAGGTACGAGGTCCGCGAGGTCCACCAGACGAAGGTGGCCGCACCGGCTGATGTGACCTTCCTGGCGGCTCACGACCTCGACCTCCGGCGATCCACCATCGTGCGCGCCCTGTTCACTGGGCGGGAATTGCTCATGGGTGGAGAGCATGTAAAGCGCGAACACGGCCCCGGTTTCCTCGCCGAGATCCTCGCCCTGGGGTGGCGCGTACTGGCGGAGGAGCCGGGTCGTGAGCTCGTGATCGGGGCGGTCACCCAGCCCTGGACGGCCGACGTCCGGTTCCTCGGGCTGGCGCCGGAGGAGTTCGCCGGCTTCAAGGAGCCGGGGTACGCCAAGATCGTCTGGACTATTGCCGTCAGGCCCATGAGAGAGAACGCTTCGATCTTCAGCACTGAAACCAGAGTTGCCACCACCGATCCGGAGTCCCGCTCCCGTTTCCGGCGGTACTGGTCTGTCTTCTCACCCGGCATTCTGCTGATCCGTTACGAGATCCTGCGTCTGGTCAGGCGGGAGGCGGAACGGATAGCGGCTTTGGAGCCGGCCGCGTTGCCGCAGATCAGCCTTCCAGGGCAGCAGGCATCCATCGCCCCGGCTGCGGCTGCTTCACTCGGACGTCTCCGACCGCCGCCGGGACCGGCGGTCCCGGCTTCGGAATAGATCCCCCCTGCCTTCGCCCTGGGTGTAACCAGGATTCTTGATCTTGTACCACGTGGTAGCTGGGCCGTACCCATCGCTCTTCCGCTTGGCGACAATCCCCTCCAGATCCATCTTCCTGGTCGCGCTGAACAGGGCCCGCCCGTCCTCCTCGAGGGTCAGGACCTTGTATAGCGGTCCGGTATCCTTCGGCAGGAGCTCGGCAAGGGCCCGCTTCCGCTCCTCCAGTGCAAGAGGCCGGAGGTCGGCGCCGTCGAGCCACAGGAGATCGAACGCCGCAAAGGCGATGTAGCCCGCGCCCCGGAGCAGGTCGCGAAAGACCGGCTTTCCCTGCCGGTTGAGGGCGACAACTTCCCCGTCGAAGATGGCCTCTCGAGTCCCGAGTATCCCGCCGATCCGGTCGCAGAGGTCGCCGAAGCGGTCGAAGCGAAAGTCCCGGCGCGACCGTATCTCGCAACCGGCGGGCGCGTTGTAGACCAGTCCGCGAAACCCGTCATACTTCGGCTCGAACAGCCACGCCGGGTCGTCGAACGCGTCTGCCCTGGCGGTCAGGATGATCGGCTCGATCTGGGGGAGCCTGCTGACCAGGCGGAGATCTGGGGCGAGGCGGGCCTTCGTGGACATGACGGCTCCGGGGCCGAGTTCACGGCCGGGAGCCCCTCCCACGAGAAGGGCGGTTCGTTGGGGGATCGGTCGCCGACACCGGCGCCTGTCTGTCCCAAGCAGGTTCACTATTGTACGCACAGAAGATGCCATTGGTAAGGCGGACGGCCGGTCAGGCGGTATGTTGGTGATCTGAGGTTCGAACCGACTCGATGATCTCGGGATTAGGAGACTTCTTGAGCGATCAACCGACCGCCCGGCTGTCTGTCCGCCCCTCCGTCCGTACGCGAGTCGGCGCCGTGCTCGCCCCCGCAGTGTTCGTCCTGCTGCTCGTCCTCCCGTTGGCAGCACTTCCTCCCGCCGCGCATCGTCTCGCGGCGGTGCTGGGTGCAGTGGTGGTCCTCTGGGTAACCGAGGCGCTGCCGCTGGCGGTCACGGCGCTGCTCGGCGCCGCCGCCTGCGTGCTGCTCGGGGTGGCCCCGGCCAGGGAGGTCTTCGCTCCCTTTGCCGATCCCCTGATGTTCCTCTTCATCGGGGCGTTCATCCTGTCGCGCGCCATCTTCCTGCACGGGCTCAACCGCCGCGTGGCCTATGCGGTGCTGTCGCTTCCGTGGGTCGGGGCCCGGCCCAGCCGCATCCTGCTCGCCTTCGGCGCGGTCACCGCGCTCACCTCGTGGTGGGTCTCCAATACCGCCACCACCGCGATGATGTTCGGGATCGGGCTTGCCATCCTGACGGCCCTGCGCGGGCCGGGAGCAGGCGTGACGATCGATCCGCGCTACGCCACCGGCCTCATGCTGATGACGTCATTCGCCGCCTCGGTTGGGGGCCTGGCCACTCCGGTCGGCACCCCTCCGAACATCATCGGGTTGGGCTTCCTCCGTTCCCAGCTGGGCGTGGAAATCTCATTTTTCCGCTGGATGCGGATCGGTGTTCCGATCGTGCTGGTGCTCTTCGCCTTCCTGTACATCTATCTCAATGCCGTTGCGCCGGCTGGGGTTCGCGAGCTGCCGGCCGGGGCCGATCTGATCCGGCGGGAACGCGCACAGCTTGGCCCCTGGACCCGAGGGCAGCGATCGGTGGCGATCGCATTCGGCATAACAGTAGCGCTTTGGATTCTGCCGGGCCTCGTCGCGATCGTGGCAGGGGAGGGAAGTGCCGCGTACCTGACCCTTACCCGGCGGCTTCCTGAGGGAGTGGCCGCGCTGCTCGGGTCCCTGCTGCTGTTCATCCTCCCGGGCGAGGACGGCGCTGCGATCACCTGGCAGGAAGCGGTACAGATAGACTGGGGTGTCGTCCTGCTCTACGGTGGCGGCTTAGCGCTGGGGGTGCTCTCCTTCCAGACCGGCCTGGCGGAGGCGATGGGGCGCGGTCTCACCGGGCTGCTGCCCATAGAGGGAAGCCTTGGGATGCTGGCGGCCGCGGTGGTGGTGGCGGTGATCCTCTCCGAGACCACGTCCAACACCGCCGCCGCCAACATGGTGGTGCCGGTGGTCATCTCCATCGCGCGGGCCGCTGGGCTCGATCCGGTTGAACCGGCGCTGGGTGCCACGCTGGCCGCGAGCCTTGGCTTCATGCTGCCGGTCTCGACGCCCTGCAATGCCATCGTCTACGGCTCGGGCTACATCCCGCTCAGCCGAATGATCCGCCATGGCCTGGTGCTGGATCTGGTGGGGATCATCATGATCGTAACTATGGTGAGACTGCTGTCACCGCTGCTGAGGTAAGGCAGTACGGCGGTAAGGCGGTAAGGCGGGAAGGTGGTAAAGAGTAATTCTCCTCGAATCGACAGGACGTCAAGCTGGATCTCGGACTAAAAGGCAAACCCACTCTAGTCACCCTGCGCCTACGTACTGCAGCTCCGCCAGAAGATCGAGCCCGATCCGACCCAGCCTCGCTCGTTGCTGACTGCGCTGTCGGTTCAAGGCGGATTAATGGGCTGAGCTGGCGCGACCGCCTCCAGCATGGCCTTTACGGCGGCGATCTCATCATCGTTGATCTGGTGCCCCATTCCGGGATAGAGCCGCAGGGCTACCTCGCCACCCAGTCTCCTCATCACCTCAGCTGACTCGCGTACCCGCTCGGCGGGTATGTGCGCGTCCACATCGCTGCAGCCAAGGAAGACCGGGGTTCCGTCGAGCGATCGGGGGTAGTCTCGCGGCGTGCCGTCGGGACCAATGAGGCCGCCGCTCAGGGACGCCACAGCTCCGTACCGGCGGGCGTGGCGGGCGGCGAACTCGGCGGCAAGACAGGCACCCTGGGAAAAGCCGAGGAGGATGGTGCGCTCCGGTGGGATACCGGCGGCGGCGGTCCGGCGGAGCACATCCTCCACCGCCTGCATGGCAGAGGAGATGCCGGGCTCGTTGCTCGCGATCGGGGCCAGAAAGCTCAGGGGCCACCAGCTGTTGCCCGCGGCCTGCGGCGCCAGGTACGCGAAGTCCGGAGCATCGAGTGCGGGCGCCAGGGAGAGAATGTCCGCCGCCGTGGCGCCGCGCCCATGGAGCATCACCATTGCGCCCCGAGCATCGCTGAGAGGCGCGCCGGCGGTTCGAATCGGTTGACCTTGATGGGGGCCATTCATCTTCTCATCTTCTCCTGCTCCTCGTCAGCCGGAGCCCGAGCGTGCCAGTACTCCACCGTGCGCCCGGAGTCGGAACAGACGGCGGTGATGTGGTGAAGCCCCTGGATACTCAAACGTGCAAGGGTTGCAGGCTCGCTTCGATCTGCGATCGCTTGGGCTCCAGCCACGGCGGCAGGACCAGAGTTCCGCCCAGCTCATCGAGCGGCTCGTCTACCCCGAAGCCCGGCCCATCGGTGGCGACCTCGAACAGCACTCCGCCCGGCTCCCTGAAATACACCGACTTGAACCAGAACCGATCGATGACTGGAGTAGGACGCCGTCCCGCACTCTGGACCCGGGTCTGTACTGTGAGCTGACTCTGCTCGTCCGGGACCCGCCAGGCGACATGGTGCACGCTCCCCGTTCCCCAGGTCCCCTGGCGCTCGCTGGGAAGCTGCTTGATGTCGACCACCCGCCCGGACCGGCCGCCCGCCAGCGCAAACCGCCGCCAACCGTCCTCCTCGCCCACCTCCTCGAAGCCCAGCGTGTTCACCAGGAAGTCGGTCGTCGGGACCGCATTTCGCTCCAACAGACTGACGCCGTGGAGTCCGCGAATCTGCTGCGTCTCGGGCACTGCGCTCTTGGCCCAGGGCGTGAAATCGCGAGGGTCGGTCGTCTCCACCAACGCCAGTCGCAGTCCGTGCGGATCGGCAAAGGTGAGCAGGCGCTCGCCGAAGCGATTCGCCGGCGTCGTCTGGACGCCATGTCGTGCGAGACGATCGGCCCAATACCCGAGGCCACCCCTGGGAACGGCCAAGGCCACCTCGACCGTTAGCCCGACTCCGGCCTGGCCCGGCGGCATATCCGGCCAGGGAAAGAAGGTCAGGTCGGTGCCGGCGTGGGCGGCGCCGTCGGCATAGAAGAGATGGTAGGTCCCCGGTACGTCCTGGTTGACCGTCTTCTTGACCAGCCGCATGCCCAGCACCCCGACGTAGAAATCGAGATTCTCCTGCGGGTCTCCGGCAATGACGGTGATGTGATGCAGTCCGGTGATGTTGTCAGCCATGGCGTCGTGCCTCGGCTTTCCTGGTGGTGAGCACGCGATCGAGGGAGTGCTCGCCCGGCCCGGTAAGCGCGAGAAAAAGTGAGCTACCCAGGAGTAAAAGCGGGAACTCATACCCGGCGGGGTTGAAGAAGCCCTTGCTGAGGTGGACCAG
>JBDTTD010000169.1:0-5778 GCA_039930805.1 Gemmatimonadales bacterium
AGGGGAGAACCATGAGTGAAAAGCCGAGCAGGAGTTTGCGCTGGAAGGTCACGGGCCAAAGTTAACGGATACAAACGGCTCCGGTGAGACCACCTACCTTGCTAGGATCTGCCCCTTCCTGGGTTAAGAAAATGCAAGCCGCAGATGAACGCAGATCAACGCAGATTCAAACACGAGGACGTCACGCAGAGGATCATCGGAGCCTACTTCGATGTGTATAACGAGCTCGGCTATGGGTTCCTGGAGTCGGTTTACCGAGAAGCAATGGCTATTGCTCTCCAGTCTGGCGGCCTCCGAGTTGATAAGGAATTCGGCCTTGAGGCTCGTTTCAGAGGTCAGGTGGTAGGTGTGTTCAAAGCGGACCTGCTGGTAAACGGCTGCGTGATCGTCGAGCTAAAGGCTCTCAAGGAACTAGGCTCAACTCATGAAGCTCAGACGCTCAACTATCTCCGGGCGGGCGTCCTGGAGGTGGCTCTCCTGCTCAACTTCGGTCCAGAACCTCAGATCAGACGTCTGGCGTTCTCGAACGACCGCAAGGGTCGCTGGGCTCGCCACCAACCAGAGTCTCACACTGGCGTATCCTGCACTCCGCCGAGTTCTATCTGCGTTCATCTGCGTTAATCTGCGGATACTGGCCGTTTTCTCTTGCTCAGCCAGACTGAACCTCATAGTTTGTCTTAACCATCCTGCCTTCGGAGGTCCTGCCGATGTCGGACGCATTCCTCAGCTCCGACGACTTCGACGAACAAGCCCATCACCTCTACAATGAAGGCCGCTACGATGAAGCCCTGACAGTCCTCAAGGAAGGCATCAACCTCTACCCCCACGCCGTCGAACTCCACATCGGAACCGCCTACGCCCACCTCGCTCGCGAGGAATTCGCCTGGGCACGCCGGAGCTTCGAGCAGGCATTGGCGCTGGATCCGGACCACGAGGACGGGCTTGCGGGCGTGGGTGAAACCCTGCTCAAGCTGGGCGACCGGGCCGGGGCCATGCGCGCGGTGGAGCGCATCCTCCAGCTCGGCTTTCAGGATGACCACGAGCTGATGTTGCAGATCGGCCGGGCGCTGTTTCGGGAAGGGCTGGTTGCTCCAGCCCACCGCTTCTTCGACCTGGCGGTGGCGGCACACCCCGACTCCCCCGATGCGGCGGCGTGTCTGGGCTATGCCTCACATCGGCTGGGCAACGATGCCGGGTCGCTCTACTGGCTGCGCCGGGCCCTGGAAATCGACGCGAGCTACAGCGAGGCGCGGATCTACCTGGCCAACCTGCTGTACGATCGGGGCGAGTCCGAGGCTGCGCTCCACCACCTGGAGCGGACTCAGCCGGAGGATCACTTCGACGAGCTGGGGATCTGGCGACACATCGAGCTCAAGAAGACGATCTATCGCCTGCCCGACCAAGACCCGGAGCTCGCGCCGTGGCTGGCCCGGCTGGGTGAGGTGGTGGGCGAGCCCGACTCGATCGATCTGCTGCTCGCCGAGGTGGAGGCGCAACAGTCGGATGGCGGGGTGCGGGATCCCTACCAGCTCGAGCTGTTCGGGACCCTGCTCAGCGAGCTGCACGCCATGCAGAAGAAGCCCGGTCAGAGCGAGTATCATCAGATCATGACCCTGTCGGGCTACAGCATCCGAGGAACCTGGGAGGAAATCCTGGCCCAGATGAAGGACGCCGACCGGGAGTGGGCCCAGGGATCACTCAGCGATTTCATGGCCAGCCTGGCTCGCCGGGGTCACACGGAGACCGGAATCGTCATCCCAACCACCGATGCGGAAGCATTCATTCGGGGCAGCGCCGAGGCGGGGGTGCTTCGGATCGTGCAGTGAGAAGTGAGAAGTAAGAGGTGAGAAGTAGGCGGTAAGCAGGGGGTCCCATTAAATTTCGGGCTCCCCGCTTTGCTTTTGACGATTTGAGGATGCTATCGAAATGACCGTCACACCCACCAGCTCACCTCTCACTTCTCACCTCTCACCGGTTTGGACCGAAGGCGTCATCCGGGAAGTCCTCCCCAACGGCCTCACCCTCCTGGTGCAGCCGGACCATTCCGCACCGGTGGTTTCGGTGGTGACCCACGTGAAGGCAGGCTTCTTCGACGAGCCCGACCGCTGGACCGGGATCTCCCACGTGCTGGAGCACATGTTCTTCAAGGGAACCGCCCGGCGCGGGGTCGGCGCCATCGCCCGGGAGACCAAGGCCGCGGGAGGATACCTGAACGCCGGGACCGGCTACGATCACACCAGCTACTTCACCGTGCTGCCGGCTTCCGGTCTGGCCGCCGCCCTCGACATCCAGTCGGACGCACTCCGCAATTCAGTAATCGACCCGGATGAGCTGGCTCGCGAGCTCCAGGTCATCATCCAGGAAGCAAAGCGCAAGCGGGACACCCCCGGGGCGGTGGCTCAGGAGACCCTTCACGAGATCATGTTCGATCGCCACCGGATCCGCCGCTGGCGAATCGGGACCGAGGAGCAGCTCGAGCGGCTCACCCGGGACGAGCTCTGGTCCTACTATCGCTCCCGATACGTGCCTGAGCGGACCATCGTGGCCATCACCGGTTCGCTGGACGCCGATCGGGCGCTGGAGCTGGCTCGGGCGGCCTACGCCGACTGGCCCGCGGCAACCGGCTCGCTGGATGCATCGCCCGAGGAGCCGCCCCGGCGGGAGGTCCGTGCCCGGACGCTACGGAGCGACGTCACCAACGCGGAGCTGGTGCTGGGCTGGCGGACAGTGCCGCCGCTGCATGCCGACGCGCCGGCACTGGATCTGGCCGCCGCCCTGCTTGGATTGGGCCGGGGGAGCTGGCTCTACCGGTCGCTTCGCGAAGCAGGGATCGTGACCTCGGTCTCGGCCCACAACTACGCTCCGACGGAGCTTGGGGTGTTCAGTATCGGCGCCGACCTGGAGCCGGAGAAGGTGCCATTGGCCATCGAGCGCATCGCCGAGAACGTATCTCGCCTGACTCTGCTGGGGCCCGGGGCCGATGAGCTGGACCGAGCCCGTACCCTGCTGCTGGCGCGCTGGGCGAGGCAGCTCGAGTCCATGGAAGGCAAGGGCTCCGCACTGGCCGCGGCCGAGGCGTTGGACGATGTCTCGTTCCTGGACCGGGAATACGAAGCCTTGAGCTCGGTGGGACCCGATGAGGTTCGAGCCGCAGCCGCCACGTATCTCCAGCCGGACAACGTATCCGCCGTGGCCTACCTGCCGGAGTCCGCGGGTCCTGAGCTCACGGCCCCGGTGCTGGAGCGGGCCTTTGCCGTGACCGCCCTCAGAACCACAGCTCCACAGCCGAAGTCGCCTTCCCTGATCGTGCCGGCGGCCGGCAGCAGGCCCAGCGGACGCTGGCAGTCGGAGGTACTCCATACCCAGCTGGCAGGGGCCGATCTCCTGGTTCGGCGGAAATCGGGGGTCCCTCTGGTCACGCTCGGCGTGTACGTCCCCCGGCTGGAATTCGATCCGGCGGGCCAGGCCGGGTTGGGTGCCCTGACGGTGCGAAGCTCCGTTCGGGGTGCGGGCGATCTCGACACCGCGAGCCTGGCGTTCGGATTCGAACGACTGGGTGGCACCCTCAGTGGAGCGGCCGCCTCCGACTGGCTGGGGTTCAGCACGACGGTGCTCTCGCAGAACCTCGGACCCGCGGCCGCGCTCCTCGACCTGGTGTTCAGCGCCCCACGGTTGGCCGAGGCAGACGTGACGACGGAGCGCGGGCTCATGATCACCGAGGCGGAGCAGGCCGCGGACGACATGTTCCGCTATCCGTTCCAGCTCGCGTTCGCCGGCGCCTTCGGCGACGCCGGATACGGTCTCCCGGTAAGCGGCTTGCCTGAGACGCTCGCGACGATTTCACCGGCCGATGTTCGTTCCTGGCACGGTCGCGCGTTTCTCGGTGGCCGTCGCGTGGTGGTCGCAGTGGGCGATGTCGATCCCGAAGAGGCGAGTGCGCTGCTGGCCGGTGTCTTCGGCGATCGTGAGCCCCGGGCCGGCCTCCCGGCTCTCTCGCCGCTTTCCTGGGCGGGTGGGCCGGGAGAATCGTCGGCTCGGGTGGTGATGCGTGAGAAGCAGCAGGCTGCCCTGGCCCTGGCCTTCCCGGGCCCGAGCCGGCGGGATGCCGATCGTACGGCGGCTGAAATCTGGGCCGCAGTAGCCAGCGGGCTGGGTGGCCGGATGTTCGAGGCCCTGCGCGACCGTCGCTCGCTGGCCTACACCGTCATGGCGTCGAGCTGGCAACGAGGCCGCGGAGGTGCCCTGATCACGTACATCGCGACTTCTCCGGAGCGGGAGGAGGAAGCCCGCAGCGCAATGCTGGAGGAGCTGGATCGGTTCACCCGGGAGCCGGTTACGGAGGCCGAGCTGGAGCAGGCAGTGAGTTACCTGTCAGGCCAGGCGGAGGTGGGGCGGCAGAGTGGCGCCGAGCTGGCGGGAGAGATCCTGGAAGCGTGGATCAACGGCAATGGGCTGGGCGACTTGAATGACCCGGCAGCTGCCTACCGCGCGGTTTCCGCCGGGGATGTCCTGCGAGTTGCACAGCAGTGTCTGCGGCAGTCCCAGCGAGCAGAGGGAGTTGTGCGCGGCAGCGGTCTCAGCGCCCCAATCGGCGGCTGATCACCTCGATCCCTTTGCTGACATCGGCCGGCGCCCGGGCGATGATCTCGACCAGGCAGGCGCCCTCCGCCGGGGCGCAGTGCAGCACGATGTGGCCTTCGAGGCAAAGCAGGGCTACGGCAATTCCCCCGGCGCCCTCCCGGACCACCGGCGGGCCGAGCGAGGGCATCCCCACCGCACCAGCCGCAGCTACCACCAGGCCGGACAGGGCATGGGTGTCCCGCAACCGAGCGGGATCTACCGAGGTGAACTCGAGCAGCTCATGGTTGAAGGTGCTCACGCGTGCTCCAGCACCCGTCAGGCCAGGGCCGGCGAGGCTGCAACCGCCTCACGGTAGCCTTCGGGGACTCCGACATCGAAAAAGCGGGCCGCAGTGATGACCCCCGCCAGGGCCTCCCGCCGGGCGAGGCGCTGCAAGACCGGAACATCGTCCAGCTCGACACCCCGACCGAGCCCGCGCCCGACTTCCTCGAACTCAGCCAGCGCCGGGCCCGGAAAGGCCATCCGGCCGATCGGGGTCATCGCCACCTCGCTGCCGCCAGTGTCGAACCGGCCCGATCCCTTGTCCGCGATATCGACGACCCGCAGGGTGCCATCGGGCGCCTTCCGAACGGCTGCCCTGCCGGTAGCACCTTTCGATCCGGCCTCCTCTCGCCCGATCTCGGCCAGCAACAGGGTTGCGAGCCCGGTGCCGCGGAACGTGGCCAGCACCGCGCTGGTGGGGTTGGGCCCGTGGAACAGGTTGTCGGGGAGGACGGTCATGAACGGGGAGCCGGCGAGATTGTCGCGGGCCCGGAGGAGCGCATCGCCCAGCCCTCGGGGATGATCCTGGGCCACGAACTCGAGCTCGAGTGGACCCGGATAATTTCGGGCAGCGGCCTCCAGCATTGGCTTGTGCGGATTGGTAATGATGATGGCGCGGAGCAGCCCGGCATCTGCGGCTTCGTCCAGTGTCCAGTACAGCACCGGCTTGAGCCCGACGGGGAGCATCTCCTTGGGAAGCCAGCGGGTGATCGGGTGCAGCCGGGTGCCAAGGCCCCCGCAAGGAATCACTGCCGTATCGATCATCATGGAAGGAGCCGCGTCACCAGGCGGGGCGGGGGCAAGGGCCGGACCAGAGTATCTTGTACGCTCACGTTTGGGAGGGAGCAGCGTGTCCGAAGCTAGTCCCGCTCAGAA
>JBDTTD010000170.1:0-5657 GCA_039930805.1 Gemmatimonadales bacterium
AAGGCGTGGAGCATGCCGATGATGTCGTCGAGGGTCTCCCGGAATATCGGGATCCGGCTGTACCCGCTGCCGGCGAATACCAGGCGGATCTCCTCCAGCGGAGCGTTCTCCTCGATGGCCACGATGTCGGTCCGGGGCGTCATGACCTCGCGCACCGGCCGCGCGCTGAACGCCATGACGCCGCCCACCATCATCAGCTCCTGGTCATCGGCGACTCCGACGGCGGCGCCCTCCCGCCAGATGGAACGGAGATCGGTCGGCCGGGTGGCGGTCCGGGCCGGAAGCAGGAGGCCGAGGACCCGCGACCAGGGACGAAGAATGGGAATGACGCGGTCGGCTACTGTCTCGGCCCGCGGCTGGGTAAGCCAGCGCGGAACCAGGTAGGCGGCGAACAGGACCAATGGCACGGCGAGCAACGCTACCGCCACAACCAGGCGCGGCGCGCCGGACCCGGCCAGGAGCCCCGGTACCGCGGCGCCCAGCAACAGGACCCCCAGCGACGTGGTAGCTGAGGCCGCGGTGAGGTAGTAGTCGATCTGTGCCAGGCCGCTGAGCGACGGCGCGGCCCCGCGCAGCCGGCGTCCCACGGCGCGGGTCAGCTCCGCCCGGCTCACCGTGATAAGAGCGGCGCCGGCGGTGGCGCCAAAAGCGGTGAGCGCGATCCCCAGAGCAATCGCCAGCCAGGTCATCGGCCGGCCTTCTCTGAGGAGACGGTAGCCTCAATAGGCTGGCGGTGCACCGCGATTCGTTTTACCCGGCGACGGACAACGTGTTCCACTACCAGGCGGAACCCGACCACGTCGATCGACTCACCTACCCGCGGCACCCGGCCAAACTCCGCCAACACCAGGCCGCCGACGGTGCTCACGTCGTCCCGATCGAAGCTTTGCCCCAGGATGGACTCCAGCTCGGTCAGAGCCACCCCACCCTCGACTCGCCACTGGTCCTCGCTCATCACCTGGATCGGTGCCACCTCGTCGATATCGTACTCGTCCTGGATCTCACCGACGATCTGCTCCAGGATATCCTCCAGCGTCACGATCCCGGCCGTCCCACCGAACTCGTCCACCACCACCGCGAGGTGGCTCGGGCCGCGCTGAAAATCGCGCACCTGGCGGTCGAGCGTCTTGGCCTCCGGCACGAACGCAGCGGGCCGGATGAGGGTTCGCCAGGGCCGGGTGTCTGCCGGCCCCAACGCGAGGATGTCCTTGGCATACACCACTCCCACCACCTCGTCTGGGTGTCCGTCATATACCAAAAGCCGGGCATGCTCCGAGCTCTGGAGTGTCTTGATCACGTCCTCCAGCTCGGAAGCGGAGTCCACCGCAATGATGTCGATCCGGGGGGTCATCACCTCCGCCACCGTGGTATCGGCCAGCGCAAAGACGCCCAGCAACATGTCCCGTTGCGCCGCACCGGCTTGCCTGGTCGTCTGTACCGGCGCGCGGGCCCGTGCGCGGGCGTCCGCCCATCCCGCCAGCCGCAGCAGCGGCTGAAACGGAACCAGAGTGGCCACGGCCGCCCGGCGTGCGGGCAGGGTGAGCTCCGGCGCAACCGCGGCCAACAGACGCGGGACCAGGTCGCCCAATACCCAGACCAGCACCACGGCAAGAAAGAGCCGCATCAGACCCACTGCGGGCGACCAGGCCCACCACGCCACCGCAACGCCGGCCGCGGCGCCGGCCAGTACCAAAAGCGCGAGGTGGGCGACGTGCAGGTCTCGAGAGACAGTCCAGCCGCCGGCGGAATGTCCTATCTGGCCGCTCAACGAGCGCGGCAGATCGGCATCGGCCTCCGCCGCGAGCGCGAGCCATGCGGCCCACAGCGTCAACGCCGCGGCCACCAGGGGCGCGATGAAAAAATGGAAGAAAGGAATCACGCGAGCGCCTCGACGTAGCGCTCTTGCCGCCGCCACATGGCAGAGCGGCTGCGATCGGGGCCATCGGGATGGTCCCGCCCCACCGCGTGCAGCGTCCCGTGCACCAGCAGCCGGATCAGCTCCTCTCGAAGCGGTATGGCCCGAGCCCGCGCCTCGCGCCGGGCGACCCAGGGGCAGATATAGACGTCTCCGATTACCGGTCCTTTAGGGCCGCCCAGCGCGAAAGTGAGAACGTCGGTGGGCTCGTCGTGCCCCTTGTGAGCGGCATTGAGCCGCCGCATCGAGTCACGGCCAAGAAAGGTGACCGACACCAGTCCCTGGCGGCGCTCCGACTGAAGCACGGCCTCGACCACGCGGCGGACCAGCGTGCGCGACAGGGGGAGCCGGCGACCGCTTACCACCACCTCACTCACGCTCGGCCGACTGAAATTCCGGTGCGACGTTGCCGCCACTGGCGCGGGGATAGCCAATGCGCTTGTGGTAGGTCCCCGACATCACCCGCGCAAATTCGCGCTTGATGCGGTCAAGGTCACGCAAGGTGAGGGGAGCATCGTCCAGCTGCCCGGAGCCCAGCTTCTGCTGCACCAGGTGCTCGATGGCGCTGCGCACCGCTTCGGGGGTCTGGTTGGGCAGAACCCTGATAGCGGCCTCCGCCGAGTCTGCCAGCATGGCCACAGCAGTCTCGGCCGACTGCGGCCGAGGCCCGGGATAGCGGTATTCCGCCGGATCGACCAGGCCATCGGGGTCGTTGCCGCGGGCCCGGCTCAGAAAATAGGTTATGTAGGTGGTCCCATGATGTTCAGGTATAAAGGCTTTGACAACTTGGGGAAGGTGCGCTGCCTCGGCCAGCGCGAGGCCGTCCGCCACGTGGCTCTGGATGATCTTGGCCGAATCCTGCGGCCGCATCAGGTCGTGCGGGTTGGGGCCGCCGCCCTGATTCTCCACGAAGTGACCCGGGCTGGCGAGCTTCCCGATGTCGTGGTAGTAGCAGCCGACTCGAGCCAGCAGCCCGTTTGCGCCAATGATATTGCAGGCTGACTCACAGAGGTTGGCCATGGCCAGACTGTGAGCCCAGGTACCGGGTGCTTCGAGTGCCAGCCGTCGGAGAAGCGGCCGGCCCAGGTCGGAGAGCTCCAGAAGAGTCAGGTCGGTGGTGATCCGGGTGGCCGACTCCGCAATCGGCATGACCATCATCGCCAGGGCGGCGCTGGCCACCGCCATCACCAGGCCGAGCAGGCCGCTGCCCAGAATCGTCCGGGTAGACCAGCCCTGGCTCAGCCCGATGGAGATGGTGGCCAGGATGCTCGCGCCTGCCAGTACTCCGATCGTCACGTAGAGGTGCCGCCGTCGCCGCACGACCCGGATGCCCACTGCCCCGGCCACCCCGCCGACCAGGCCGAAGAAGAGCATATGGCTCTCCCTGAGCGCCCACTGACCGTCGAGCAGGATCGCCAGGGTAACCGCGGCGAACACTCCGATCCGGCCGTTGTATAGCATGGTCACGAGAATGGCTGCGAACGGGATCGGTATCAGCTCAGGCCGTCCGGGAAAGAGGCCCGCCAGGCCCGCCGTGAGGAGAACGACCATGGCGAACAGTGCGGCGAAGAACGCCATCTCCCGGAGCTGGGCGTAGCTCTCCCGTTTGTAAAACACGATCAGCAGCCAGAAGGCGCTGAGGATGATGGCATTGTAGAGGAGCGCGCCGGCCGCACTCCGGATGGCAAGGCCCCCAGTAGCCCGACGGCGATGCTCTTCGCGCAGCGATATCAGCTTGGCTCGCGCCTCATCGGTCACCGGCTCTCCCGCCCGCAGGATACGTTCGCCGGTGCGAACCGAATACTTGACCGGATCGACACTGCCACGCAGCTGCTCCCGACGAGCGGTGGTGACGAACTGGTCGAGCACGATCGTGGGGTGATAGAACGCTCCCACGAGACGACGCAGAGTGCGCTGACCGACGGCGGTGGGGAGATTGGTTCCCGCCGCCTCGGCCTGCTCCATCAGATCGGCAAACGTGAGGATCGAATCGCGGGGGACGATGCGCTCGGTTTCACCTCTTCGGAGCGAGATATCCTTGCTCACCTCGCTCCGCATTGCGCCCGCGTCAGCCACGCCGCGCTGGAGCCCTTCGGCCAGGAAGTGAGTTGCCACCTCCTGGAGCTGGCGGCGCCGGGTGGAGTCGGCCAGGTAGCGGGTCTCCTCGGGACCGAGCCGAACCCGGGAGGCGATGGCGGCCTCGACCGCCTCCGGGCCTCCTGACTCGCCGGCCCGCTCCAGCTCGGCAAAAAACCCCCGCGCCGACGTCATCGACGAGTCGTACGCAGTGGCGCTGAAGCGGTACACCGGTTGGGCAGTCAGCGCGCGGGACTGGCCCTCCCGGGCGATCTCCTCGGGAGACTTCCGCACCTCGAACGCAAACGGCGCCACGACGGCGCGCCTCGAGATCTCGCCCACGGACGGCACCGGGGCACCGATGCCGATCGGTGGTGGAAACGCGATATAGGTGAGAATTGCCACCGCCAGCAACGGAGCCCAGCGCACCAGGTGAAACCGCATCCGTTCCCCGGGCGAGGCCCAGATCCAGCTTTCCCAGAACTGCGCCCTCGTCCGCTCAGGCATCAGCCGTTCTGATCCTCCGCGTACGCCCGAATGATGTCGCGCACCAGGCGATGCCGAACCACGTCGGACTCGTGCAGGTAGCAGAAGGAGATCCCCTCGATGCCGGGCAGGAGGCGCTCGATCTGGATCAGGCCCGAGTCTTCTCGCTGGGGCAGATCGATCTGGGTCTTGTCGCCCGTCACCACCGTCTGGCTGTTCACGCCCAGCCGGGTGAGGAACATCTTCATCTGCGCGCCGGTGGCGTTCTGCGCCTCGTCGAGGATGATGAACGCGTCCGCCAGGGTGCGGCCCCGCATGTAGGCCAGCGGCGCAATCTCGATGGTGCGCGTCTCCAGCGCCCGCTGTACCCGGTCGTGCGGCATCATGTCTTCCAGCGCGTCGTACAGCGGGCGCAGATAGGGATCCACCTTGGCCTGGAGGTCTCCCGGCAGAAATCCGAGCGACTCCCCGGCCTCTACGGCCGGCCGGGCCAGAATGATCCGCTTGACTCGCTTGCGAGCGAGCGCCTCCACGGCCTTGGCCACAGCGAGGTACGTCTTGCCGGTGCCGGCGGGTCCGATGCCCACGACGATGTCGTGCCCGCTGATTGCCTGGAGATATTCCCGCTGGCCCTGCGTCTTGGGAACGATCGCCCGGCGCAATCCGGGGAGCACGATCTTGCCGTCGGACGTCTGCGCCGGCAGCTCGCTGGTGGGCCCCTCCGATGCCAGGCGATAGACATCGTCGGGCGTGACCGGCTCGCCCATCCGTGCCAGATCCAGCAGTCCCTGCACCACCGGGGCGGCACGCTCCACCTGCTCGGAAGATCCGGAGAGCGTCACCGCCTCGCCCCGGAACGAAACCCGCACTCCGAGGGTGCGCTGCAGCTCCATGAGGTTACTGTCGTTTACCCCGGCAAAGAGCAGCGGATCAGCGCCCTCCGCGGACATACGGGTCTGGATATCATCGGCCATGGCTTTAAGGTAAGCGGTGAGCGGTGAGCGGTAAGCAGGCGCAACCGTGAGCACTGAAGATGGGCTTACCTATCACGTTTCATCTCCAGGTGAAGGGCTCGAAGCTCGGCCGGGTCGACCGGCGTCGGCGCCCCCTCGAACAGGGCACGTTGGGCTGTCGTTTTGGGAAAGGCGATCACATCTCGCAGTGAACCCGCCCCGGCGAG
>JBDTTD010000171.1:0-5561 GCA_039930805.1 Gemmatimonadales bacterium
AATGGACGCCGGCTTCGAGCAGGTCCTGCAGTTGAGGCTGTGCCATGCGCTAGTTGTTGTCCCGTCCGATTTGGGGTTGTGCGTCCACCGCGTTCATCTCCGGCTACGACCCCCGAAGAGGCACCCATAGCCGAATCCCGCGGTGTGCGAGGTCAGCGGGGCCGCTGGGCAGCGGGTCAGTTTGCTCCGATGATGGCCGGTGCTCCAGTGGCGATCGTCCGCAAGCTGTCCCGCTGTCCCCCTGCCCCGCCGTCGATTACCGCTTGCTGAACTGGAACCGCTTCCGTGCGCCCGGCCGGCCCGGCTTCTTCCGCTCGACCGCACGGGGATCGCGGGTCATGAGACCGGCCGCCCGGAGCTTGAGTCGGTGCTGGGGGTCGGCCTCGACCAGGGCCCGGGCGATCGCGTGCCGCATGGCTCCCGCCTGCCCCGCCTGGCCACCACCGGCCACGTGCGCCTTCACGTCGAACGCGCCCAAAGTGTCGGTAGCGGTGAACGACTGCTGAATGTGCTGTACCAGCGAGGGCCTCGGGAAATAGTCACCGAGGGTGCGTCCGTTGATGTCCCACTTGCCGGTGCCGGGGGTCAGGTACACCCGCGCCACGCTGGTCTTGCGCCGGCCCACCGCCTGCCACCGGAACTGAGGAACCACTGCGGTCATGCGCTAGCCTTCGACGGGGTGACGTTGAACGGCTTGGGCTGCTGGGCGACATGCGGGTGCTCGGCACCGGCGTAGACCTTGAGCTTGCCACGCAGGTGCTGCTTGGCCAGTGAGGTCTTCGGCAGCATGCCGAACACGGCCTTCTCGATTACCCGGTCCGGGTGCTTGGCCAGCAGGTCGCGGGCGGCGGTGAACCGCTCGTGCCCCATGTACCCGGTGTGCGAGAAGTAGTGCTTTTTGTCCAGCTTCTTGCCGGTCAGCTTGATCTTCGAGGCATTAATGACCACGACGAAATCGCCGCCGTCCATGTGCGGCGTGTAGGTCGGCTTGTGCTTGCCGCGAATGAGCTGGGCCACCACGCTGGCCAGACGCCCGAGAGGAACCCCCTCGGCGTCGACAACGTGCCAGTCGTGACTGATGTCCGCCGGCGTGGCGGTAAAGGTCTTCATGTCTTCTGCTACCTTGGGCTTTGGACCGGGCCAAACCGAAACAGACTCACAAGATAGCGGATTCAGGGGGCTTGGGTCAAGGCGCCTCAAACTCCAAAAGCACTTGCCCCTTCTCGACCGCCTCGCCGGCCTCTACCCGAATCGCCTTCACCACCGCCGGCCCCGGCGCCTTGAGCTCGTTTTCCATCTTCATGGCCTCGAGCACCACCAACCCGGCACCGGCTGAGACCGCCTGGCCCGGGGTGACCTGCACCCGCAGCACCAGACCCGGCATCGGCGCCTTCAACACCAGGCTTGCCTTTGGCCGGTCGCCGCCGGTGGTGAGGCTCCGGATGTGGAGGGCGCGCTCGTCGAGCACCTCCACCTCTCGGCGCTCGCCGCCAGGTGACAGGGCCCAGCGCCCGCGGCCGAGTGACTCGACCGAGAGCGTGGTGGGCCGGCCGTCGAGCAGGAGCAGTCGCAACGGGGTCCCCGGGATCGCGCTCAGGGTCGCCGAGTGCGCCTCTCCGGCGACGGTAACCCGGTCGCCGTCCACCTCGACCTCGATCACCTGGCCATCCAGCAGAATCGCGTACTTCACACCGGCTCCAGCACGGCCACGGTCTCGACGTGCGCGGTTTGAGGGAACAGGTCGAAGGCCTGCACCAGGGAAAGCCGGAGACGCCTCAGCCGCTGCAGGTCCCGGGCGAGCGTGGCCGGGTCGCAGGAGATATAGACCAGCCGGCTCGGCGCCAGTCGATCGAGCTCGGTACTCACCCGCTCATCCATTCCGGTCCTCGGCGGGTTCACGATCACCAGCTCGGGGGCATGCAGCTCGCGCAGGAGGTCCTCTACTCTACCGACATGCCGCTTTGCCGCCGGGCCTCTTGCGTCAGCCTCAGCCACCGCGCGGCGGTCGAGCTCCACGCTCTCGACCTTGGCGCCCCTGGCAATGAGCTCCGCCGTGGTCTCGCCGATGCCGGCGTAGAGATCCCACACCCGGCGGCCCGACACGTCCCCGAGCTGCTCCACGGCAAAGGCGCGCACCCGGTCTCCCATCTCGGGATGAACCTGCTCGAACACGGTGGCGGGAAAGGCCTCCCCGGCGCCGGCTACCGCTCGCGCCGGTCCTCCCTCGGGCTGGTACCAGATGGTGACCGGAATGGCCCGCCGCTCGAGCTCACGGCGGAGTCGCTCGAAGCCATCCCAGACTTCCCCCTCACCCACCCGAACCAGGACATGCCGGCCGCCGTTGCGGTCGAGGCGGAGTACGATCTGTTCCACCCGAGGAGGCAGAAAGGACCGGAGCGTTCGAATAACCTTCCACAGCTCCATCAGCTCCGGCACGGTGATATGGCACCACTTCAGATCGAATACCTGGTCCGGCCTTCCGTAGCGATGAAGCCCGATCCGGCGTTCGTCCTCGCTCACGTGCAGGGTCAGCTTGGTTCGATAGTCGAAAGTCTTTGCCGCGGGAACGATCGGGGGATCAGCGACGTCCAGCTTGCCCAGGCGCCGGAGGGCATCGCCCACAAAGCCGCGCCGGGCGAGGAGCTGCGCCTCGTAGTTCAGATGCTGGAGCTGACAGCCGCCGCACTCGTCGTCCAGGTAGTGAGGGCAGCGGGGCTCGACCCGATCGGGAGAGGCTTCCAGCAGCCGTCCTGGCCGCGCCCGGGCAAAGCGTTTGTGGTCGCGCAGCTCCAGCAGCTCCACCAGATCCCCCGGCGCAGTGCGGGGCACGAAGACGGTCTTCCCATCGGGGAGTTTCCCCACTCCATCGCCACCGGACGCCAGGCGCAGAATTCGAACCGCCTGCGTCACCTTAATCCTTCGCTGCGCGCCTGCCGGGCCCACTCGCTCGATGACCCTGTGTCCGCTGTGGCGGGCGGACGCCGGGCGTGGCGAGCATGGTCTTCGGCCAGGGCCGCGGCCACGGCGAGATCGAGAATGCGTCCTGGATCGACGCTCTGGGCGAGAAGATCGGCTCGGCGCTCCAGAAACTGGATATCAATCTCGCCCTTCCGGAACGCCGGGTCGGCCATCAGCCGGCGATGAAACGCCTGATTGGTGGCCACGCCAACCACCACCAGCTCGTCCAGCGCCTGGATCATGCGGGTGATGGCCTGCGCCCGGTCGGGCGCCCACACGATCAGCTTGGCGAGCAGCGAGTCGTAGTAGAGCGTGACCTCGTCTCCGGTCTCGACCCCGCTATCCCACCGAACGCCGGGTCCGGCCGGGGCCCGGAGGTATTCGATCCGGCCGGTGGAGGGCAGGAACCCGTTGGCCGGATCTTCACTGGTTATGCGACACTCCAGCGCCCAGCCTCGCGGGTTGAGCCAGCCGGGATGGACCCGCATGGGAAGACCTCCGGCGATGCGAAGCTGCTCCCGCACTAGATCCACGGCGTAGACCAGCTCCGTAACCGGATGCTCCACCTGGATCCGGGTGTTCATCTCCAGGAAGTAGAACGATCCGTCCTCGGTGAGGAGGAACTCGCAGGTCCCCGCGCCGCGGTACCCCACTGCCTGGGCCGCCGAGACTGCCGCGGAGCCCATGCGTTCGCGAAGGTCAGCCGAGATGGCGATGGAGGGCGCTTCCTCGACCAGCTTCTGGTGGCGCCGCTGGATCGAGCACTCGCGCTCCCCGAGATGCACGGTCCGCTCGCCGTCGGCCAGGACCTGGATCTCGATATGGCGAGGGCACTCGATGAACTTCTCCAGGTACACGCTCGCGTCACCGAACGCCTTGAGCGCCTCCGAGGCCGCTGTTTCCAGCGCCGCGGCGAGGCCGTCGGGATCGTGGACGACGCGCATTCCCTTGCCGCCGCCACCGGCGGCCGCCTTGACCATGACCGGGTAGCCGATCTGTTTCGCCGCCGAGCGGGCAGCCGCGGGATCGTCCACCGGCGCACTGCCGCCGGGCACGATCGGGACCCCGGCTTCCTTCATGCGGCGGCGAGCCTCGGTCTTGTCACCCATGGCCCGGATGGCCGCGGCAGGTGGACCGACGAAGATGAGTCCAGCCTGCTCCACCGCCTCGGCAAACGCGGCGCGCTCCGCCAGGAAGCCGTACCCGGGATGGATGGCGTCGGCCCCCGACTCGCGAGCCGCGGCGATCAGGCGCTCGATGGAGAGATAGCTCTCGGACGGACGCGCGGGGCCGATAGCGATCGCCTGGTCCGCGGCGCGCACTGGGGGGCTACGCCGGTCAACGGCGGAGTAGACGGCAACCGCCTCCAGCGCCTCCGCGTGACATGCGCGGATAATGCGGAGAGCGATCTCGCCGCGGTTGGCGATGAGGACGCGTTTCATACGAGGGAAGGAGGGAACGATGGGACGACGGAAGGTGAGCGTACAGGAAGAACGGTATTCTCACGTTCCCCCGTTCCCTCGTTCCGCCGATCTCCTCTTACGGCCTGCACCCAGCCGGCGGCGTGTCTCCAAAGACCGGGAGGAAGCTGCTGCAGAGAAGCCCGTTGTGGCGTGCGGCGCTGTCGTATACCCCTCTGACCTCTGCGACCCACACCGATCCACCCTGGCGGGTGGCGGTGAGGAGCTCGGTCAGCGAGAGCGCTTCTGGACCAGGTGGCACTGGACGGCTCACCCGGACCAGCCGGGATACCGTCCAGGTGAGCGCGGGGGCGGCCGCGCTGTCTGCCATGGGCGACAGGCAGAGCGTCCGGCGAGCCGCTACGCCCGCCAACGCGTTCCGGATCGGAAGGCCCGGATCAGTCTGCATTGCCTCGGCCATCCGGCGACGATACAGGGAGTCGGTGGCGTATCGCGCGGGGCGGAGCGAGAGGATCCGCCGGGCCAACAGATCTCCGTGGTCGTACCAGACCGAAAGAGCTTCGAGATCGGACCCCACCAGCAGTACACCACCGACCGGGCACGAGGTCAGGAGGTTGGCGCCAAGCTCGAGAATGAAGGGCGGCAGCGGCGGTGCATCGGACGCTGCTCCGGCCCGGCCGCCGGCGTTCCATCCCGAGTCCTCGAGGAACACCACCGACCGTTCCAGCTCGGCCAGGCCGCGAAACACGATGCCGGAGTCCACCGAGAGCCGGACTGCCTGGTCGAACGCGGTGGCCGCGAAATCCAAATAGAGAAGGCCATCGGGATCTCCCCGGTGGCCCTGGAGGTGCCAGTCACGCGCATCGAGCAGATAGAACCGGCCGAGCTGAAACCAGGCTCGCCCGTCGTCGGGCGCGGTGGCGAGGTAGCGGCCGAGCAGTCCGATGGCCATGCGGCGCTCGCCGGACCGTTCGAGGGCTGCGGCCCGCGGCGCCACGTTGGGATCCACGGCAGCCTGACCTCGCACCTCGCCGGTGAAGGCCGCCGATGCGATAGCCATGGCTGCTGCGCCCTTGTAGGAAAGGCGAAGCACCGGATTAGCTCGTGGAACGGTCAAATTGGGACATGCCTGAAACATGTGTGACAAAAATGGCTCAGGTGCCTGGAGTTAGCTAGTAGGGG
>JBDTTD010000172.1:0-5556 GCA_039930805.1 Gemmatimonadales bacterium
CCGTTGGCGTCCAAGTACGAGGCGGCTTCGCGGTTCAACTTCGAGCACCCGCTGACCCAGCTGGTCTGGATGACCTCCCTGATCTCGGTGGCTCTGACCTACGCGCTCTCCTACGTGATCGTCCCCCACCTGGGCGGCAACTCCGACCTCTGGTGGCAGCTGTCGACCGTGATTTCCTGCGGCACGCTCGCCGGGGCCATCATCCCGGAGCTCGTCAAGGTCTTCACCTCGACCGAGTCGCGCCACGTGCGCGAGGTGGTGACCTCCTCCCGTGAGGGCGGCGCGTCGCTGAACATCCTGTCCGGCTTCGTGGCCGGCAACTTCTCGGCCTACTGGCTGGGCATGACCATCATGGGCCTCATGGCCATCGCCTATGGGGTGAGCACCATGGGTGTGGGTGAGCTGATGAAGGCCCCGGCCATCTTCGCGTTCGGCCTGGTAGCGTTCGGCTTCCTCGGCATGGGCCCGGTGACGATCGCGGTGGACAGCTACGGTCCGGTGACCGACAACGCGCAGTCGATCTACGAGCTCTCCCTGATCGAGCAGATCCCCAACATCAAGCAGGAGCTCAAGCGCGACTACGCCATGGACGTCAACTTCGAGACGGCCAAGGAGCTGCTGGAGGAGAACGACGGGGCGGGGAACACCTTCAAGGCCACGGCGAAACCGGTGCTGATCGGCACCGCGGTGGTGGGAGCCACGACCATGATCTTCTCGATCATCATGGCCCTGACCCACGGGCTCAGCTCCGGAATGGAGAACCTGTCCATCCTCCATCCGCCGTTCCTGCTTGGCCTCATTACCGGCGGAGCCGTGATCTACTGGTTCACCGGGGCCTCGACCCAGGCGGTCACGACCGGCGCCTACCGAGCGGTCGAGTTCATCAAGGCCAATATCCGGCTCGAAGGCGTCACCAGGGCGTCGACCGAGGACAGCACCCGGGTGGTCGAGATCTGTACCCAGTACGCCCAGAAGGGAATGGTCAACATTTTCCTCGGCGTCTTCTTCTCTACGCTCGCCTTTGCCTTCATCGAGCCCTTCTTCTTCATTGGCTATCTGATCTCGATCGCGATGTTCGGCCTGTTCCAGGCCATCTTCATGGCCAATGCCGGCGGTGCCTGGGACAACGCGAAGAAGATCGTGGAGACGGAGCTCAAAATGAAAGGCACGCCGCTGCACGATGCGTCGATCGTGGGCGACACGGTGGGCGACCCGTTCAAGGACACCTCGTCGGTCGCGATGAATCCGGTGATCAAGTTCACGACGCTGTTCGGGCTCCTGGCGGTGGAGCTTGGAGTGTTCCTCACAGCAGGCGGCTCGGGCACCCTGACGCGGGCGCTGGCGGTGGTCTTCTTCCTGGTTTCGCTCGTCTTCGTGCACCGCTCCTTCTACGGCATGAGGATCGAGTCGGGCCGCGCCGCGGCGGTGAAGGCGTAAAGGCACCGGCATGGCCACTCGTGGCGCCGTTGCCTCCTCCAGGGGGCCTGTCCCGGGGCTGACCCGTGACCAGCTGCTGGAGCTGTATTACTACATGCGGCTCACCCGCTCCCTGGAGGAGCGGCTGGTCAACCTGTATCGCCAGACCAAGGTGGTAGGCGGGCTGTTCCGCTCCCTGGGCCAGGAGGCCGACGCCGTGGGGTCGGCCTACGCGCTCGACCGGTCCCAGGGAGATGTCCTCTCTCCGCTGATCCGCAACCTCGGCTCCATGCTGGTGCAGGGCGCCACCCCGCTCGAGATCCTCCGGCAGTACATGGCCAAGGGAGACTCGCCTACCCGGGGCCGCGAGCTCAACATTCATTTCGGCGACACGGTGCGGGGATTCATCGGCCAGATCTCGCACCTGGGCGATATGGTTCCGGTGATGGCCGGGGTGACGCTTTCGTTCAAGCTCAGAGGTGAGCCACGGGTCGGGCTGGTATACGTCGGAGATGGCGCCACCTCCACCGGCGCCTTTCACGAAGGGATCAACTTCGCCGCAGTCCAGCGCTGCCCGCTCGTGGTGGTCGTGGAGAACAACGGCTACGCGTATTCCACCCCTAACAGCAAGCAGACGGCCTGCACCAGCTTCAAGGACAAGGCCGTCGGATACGGGATACCCGGCGTGCGGGCGGACGGCAACGACGTCGTGGCCACGTACCAGGTCACCAGGGAAGCGGTGGACCGCGCGCGCCGGGGCGAGGGCGTGACGCTCATCGAGCTGATGACCTACCGCCGCAAGGGCCACGCGGAGCACGACAACCAGTCCTACGTCCCGTCCGGCGAGATCGAGCGCTGGGCCCGGGAGAACGACCCGCTCGATCGCTACATCAAGACGCTCACCACCCAGGAGGGCGTGCCACTCGGCGAGCTCGAGCGTATCGATGCCCGGGTCATGGCCGAGATCGATCGCGCGACGGACGAGGCAGAGGCATCACCCGCACCGGAGCCTCGGGACGGCTTGATCGGCGTCTATGCCGATCCGGCCGCGGCCCCGGTGCTCTGGTACCGGGAGGGCCTTCGCTCGGCGGTCGAGACCCACGAGCGGCCCGCCAGCTGGGGAACCCACGATGGCTGAGAGCACCTACCTCGAGGCGATCCGGCAGGGTCTGTTCGAAGAGATGGAGCGGGACGCCAATGTCATCTGCATGGGCGAAGACATTGGCGCCTATGGGGGCGCGTTCAAGGTGACGGAAGGACTCCAGGCCCGGTTCGGAGAGCAGCGGGTGATCGACACTCCGCTGTCGGAGGCGGCCATCGTAGGCGCGGCGGCCGGCGCCGCCCATATGGGCATGCGTCCGGTGTGCGAGATGCAGTTCATCGATTTCATCTCCTGCGCCTACGACATGCTGACCAACTATGTCGCCACCGCCCGCTACCGGGCCTTCCTGCCCTGTCCCATGGTGGTGCGCGGACCCAGTGGGGGATACGTGCGGGGAGGCCCGTTTCATTCCCAGAACCCCGAGGCCGCGTTCCTTCACACCCCGGGCCTCAAGATCGTTTACCCCGCCACCGCGAGCGACGCCAAGGGGTTGCTGAAGTCCGCCATCCGGGACGAGGACTGCGTGCTCTTCTTCGAGCACAAGTACCTCTACCGACGGATCAAGGAAGAGCTGCCTCCGGGCGACCACCTGGTGCCGATCGGCAAGGCTCGTCTGGCGCGGGAAGGGCGGGATCTGTCGATCATCACGTACGCGGCGACGGTGTGGAAGGCCCTGGAGGCGGCAGAACAGCTGCAGCGCGAGGACGGGCTGTCGGTCGAGGTGCTGGATCTCCGCTCGCTGCTGCCGATGGACGACGCTGCCATCGCCGCGACGGTCAAGAAGACCAATCGGGTGTTGATCGTGCACGAGGACACTGTCACCGGCGGGGTGGCGGGCGAGATTGCCGCGCGGATCAACGACCTGGCCTTCGAATGGCTCGATGCGCCCATCAAGCGGGTTGCGGCTCATGACGTGCCTTTGCCGTACGCCCCACAGCTCGAGGACTTTGTGTTGCCGCAGACAGGGGATATCGTCAGGGCGGCGAGGTGGCTGGCGGCGTACTAGGCGGGGCAGCGGGGCGGTGGGGCAGGAAGACAATTAGGTTGAGATGGTGTCGGGTGACGGAGTCTCTGGCCGATCAAGCTGCCCCGCGGCCCCGCTTCCCCGCCGAATCGGAGATTAGCATGGCCAAAATAGACGTGATAATGCCCCAGATGGGTGAGTCGATCGCCGAAGGGACGCTCTCCCGCTGGATGAAGAAGGTGGGCGACCCCATCAAGCGGGACGAGCCCATCTTCGAGATCTCGACCGACAAGGTGGATGCGGAGATTCCCGCTCCAGTGGCGGGCGTGCTGGCCGAGATCATCGTGCAGGAGGGCCAGACCGTGGCGGTGCAGACCGTCGTCGCCCGGATCGAGACGGACGCGAGCGTGGCGGCCGAGAAGCCCAAGGCCGCTCCATCGCCCGGCGCTCCGGCCCCGAAGGAGCCGGCGACCCCCGCCGGAGCGCGGCCCGAGCCGCTGGCCCCGGCTCCTTCCGTGGCCCCCAAGGGATCATCGAAGCCGGCCCCCGCCGTCGCCGCTGCATCTGCCGCCCCCGATACTCAGGCGGTGAGCGACGCTACTGGAGGGAACGGTGCTCCCGAGTCGATCGAGGAGCGGCTCCAGCGGAAGTCCACCCCACTGGTGCGCAAGATGGCGGCGGAGCATCAGGTCGACATCCGAGCCATTGCCGGCACCGGGCTCTCGGGCCGGGTGACCAAGAATGACATTCTGAGCTACATCGAGAGCGGGACAGCGGGACAGCGGGACAGCGGGGCAGCACCAAGCGCTGTTGCGGTCCCGCCGTCCCGCGGTCCCGCCTCGCTGCCAGCGGCAGCGACCGTCGACCCCTGGCCTGGCGATCGGGTCGAGCCCTGGTCGCGGATTCGGAAGCTCACTGCCGACCACATGGTCATGTCGCGCCGGGTCTCGCCTCACGTCAACACCATTTTCGAGATCGACTACACCCGCGTGGCGCAGGTGCGGGCCAGGAACAAGAAGGAGTTTGCCGACCGGGGAGTGAACCTCACGTACCTCGCGTTCATCACCAAGGTCGTGGCCGACAGCCTTCGGAAGCACCCGGTCCTCAACGCCGCGGTCTCGGGGGAGAGCACCCTGTTTCGTCGCGACATCAACATCGGCATTGCCGTGGCGCTCGACTGGGGCCTTATCGTGCCGGTGATCAAGCACGCCGACGAGCTCTCACTGCTGGGGATCGCCCGCGCCATCAACGATCTCGGCGAGCGGGCCCGGACCAAGAAGTTGAGCCCGGATGAGGTCCAGAAAGGGACCTTCACGATCACCAATCCCGGCGGGTTCGGTTCGGTGATCGGCACCCCCATCATCAACCAGCCCCAGGCCGCCATTCTCTGCGTCGGGAGCATCGAGAAGCAGCCCGCGGTCGTCACCGTGGATGGCGCCGACATGATCGCGATCCGCACCAAGGGGATGCTCTCGCTCGCCTTCGATCACCGGATCGTGGATGGCGCCGACGCCGACCGCTTCATGGCCGAGGTGAAAGCGGGCCTCCAGGAATTCACGGAAGCCGGGACCTGACATGCCCAGACGCATCATCGCCGCCGGTGGCGAGCAGTGGGAGGTGACCGTGAGTGGACGAGTCACCCTGTACTTGAAAGACGAATTTGGGCTCATCTTCACTCGCGGTGTCGGGCCGGACCGTGAGCAACGGGTTGCCCGCTATTCCCCGCTTGGCGCCAAGAGCCGGGAGCTCTCCCTGAGCCAGCTGAGCGATCTGGAGCTGCGTGAGCTCCTGGGTCACTCCCAGCCATCCTGGACTGCTCCCGAGATGGGATATCGCCGCTGAGTACCATGGACCGGGCGAACGAGCCTGTCGAAACCATCGACCTGCACGTGCATTCGACCGCCTCGGATGGGAGCCTCGCTCCCGAGGCCGTGGTGAAGCGGGCTCAGGCCGCTGGCCTCAGCGCCATCGGATTGACGGACCACGACACCTTGGGTGGTATCCCAGAAGCGCTCGCTGCCGGCGAGCGCTTCGGCGTTCGGGTGGTCGGCGGGTGCGAGTTCTCGGCCGCCGC
>JBDTTD010000173.1:0-5555 GCA_039930805.1 Gemmatimonadales bacterium
CCACATCATCCAGCCCATGATCGGGATTCGAAAGAGCTCGGCCTTGGAAAGCCATTTCATTTCCCAGGGCAGATGGCTGATCAGGAGAATGTCGGCAAACGACTCATGATTGGAGACCACCACGTAGGGCCGGCGCGGGTCTTTCGGGAGGGTGCCGGAATAGCGAAAACGCCAGAGCGGATTCAGTGCTGCCATGGCCGGCCCGATCTTCCGAAAGATTCGTCCGGGGATGTAGCGGGCGGAGTCAAATGGAGCGGTGAGCAGCCGAGCCAGGAGGATTACGGGGAACCACAGCAGGACGCACCCCACGAAAACGAGCCAGGCCCAGACCGAGAGGATCGTTTGCCAGAGTCGCGACATACCACTCTATTCCGGCTGGGGTAGGCAGGTTGCCTGAGGCGCGGACCAATGCGGGCCGGGTAACCTTAGCGTCTTCGGGCTGTGAGGGACAAGAGGCCACCTTTTACGCGAGCCAAACATGATTCAGGAAGGGCAGGCACTCGATCCCGAGAAGGCAGGCATGGAGCCCGTAGTCCCAGTTCCCATCCCGGTCCCCGACCAGGAATCGACCGGTGTGCTGGGCGGGCAGGTGGACGTCCGACACATCGCACTGGTGGTCCTGGCCTTTCTCGCGGTCCTCTATACCCTCAAGCTCGCGGCGGCGTTCTTCCTCCCCATCGTGCTGGCAATCCTGCTGAACCTCCTCCTCAGTCCCAGCGTGCGATGGCTCCGCAATCGACTTCGTATGCCGGTGCCGCTGGGCGCCGGAATCGTGATCGTGGTGCTCCTCAGTCTCGTCGGGTACGGCGCCGCCCAGCTCGCCCCGGCGGCGAGTGCCTGGGTGGCCCGGGCTCCGGAGAGCATCGCGACTCTGAAACGAAGGGTCCAGCCACTGCGCCGGCCGATGGAGCAGGTCAACAAGGCCGCCGAGCAGGTCGAGCAGGCCACCGACATGGACAAGAAAACCCCGGAGGTCGAGATCAAGGGTCCCGGCCTCACCCAGCAGGTCTTCGGCGGCACCACTGCGCTCCTGGGCTCGGCGATGGTAGTGATCTTCCTGACCTACTTCCTCCTGGCATCCGGGGAGCTCTTCCTGCAGAAGCTCGTCGGGGTGCTGCCGCAGCTGAAGGACAAGAAGACCGCGGTGCGCATCGTGCGGGAGACCGAGGCGCAGGTATCGGTCTACCTGGTCGTTACTACCCTGATCAACCTCGGCGTCGGGGTGGCCACCGGTGCGGCCCTCGCGCTCGTGGGGATGCCGAATGCAGTCCTGTGGGGCGTCATCGCCGCGGTGCTGAACTTCGTTCCCTATGTTGGCGGCCTGGTGAACACCGTGATCCTGGCGCTGGCCGCGTTCCTCAGTTTCGACGATGTCGGCCGGGCGCTGATGGTTCCCTTCGTCTTCACCGTCATCAACATCCTGGAGGGAAACCTCATTACCCCCTGGATCCTGGGCCGCCGGATGCGGCTCAACACGGTGGCGGTGTTCGTCGGACTGATCTTCTGGTGGTATCTCTGGGGGGTTACCGGCGCTATCCTCGCAGTGCCGATGATGGCCTCGATCAAGATCGCCTGCGATCACATCGGCCCGCTGGCACCGATCAGTGAGTTCCTGGCGGAATAGGGTCGGGAGGGCGGATGAAGTCAGGAAGCGTCAGCGGGCCGGTCTGTCTGCTGGAGAGCGAGCGAGGCGTCGCAACGCTGATACCGTTCGAGGCCGATTGGTCACGCGTGCGGCTGTACCGCGGGGCCTGTACCGGCGTTGCCGGATGGGTTCGGCGCCTCGTCCTCCTGGCCAGCCGCAATCGAGCGGCGGCCCTGGGCAATCATGTATTCCTACCGGATCGATGCGAGGGAGACCTGGGCGTGATCGCGCACGAGCTGACCCACTGTGCGCAGTATCAGGCGTGGGGACCCGGGGTTTACTACGCACGCGGCATGATCACCCAGTTGCGCGACCTGGCCCACTGAACACTCAGAGTGGGCTCCAGTCCGTACTCCTATCGGGTGAGGCCGGGCAAGCCGTTTAGATCGTACGGGATGGAGCAGCAGGCTCAGATGGTGGAAGACCGTTTCAGGCAGGGCACCAGCGGCGATCACCCTCCCCCATCGGCCTGATCCACCGTGTGGTGCTCCTCGGTGACCGGCATCTTGTCTTCCCAGAGGGCGAGCACGTTTCCGTCGGGGTCCGCCACCATCGCCATGATACCCCACGATTGCTGCGTCGGCTCGGTGGTGAATCGCACCCCGCGGTCGTGAAGCACCCCGCAGAAATGCAGCAGATCCGGCACGAACAGGGTGATGCCGGTATGCCGGCCAACGAGAGACTTGGCATCCTTGTGTACCGCGGGATGCACGCTCACGTGGGTCTCGCCCTCCAGGAACTCCGCTCCGAATGAGCCCTGCCTGGTGAGTGGCAGGCCCAGCTTGTCGCGATAGAACTCGACCGCACGAGGGATATCGTGCACGAAGATCGCGATGCTGTGCAGCGAAGGTTTGATCGGAACTGTCATTGGGGCGGCTTTCACTGCAAGAGGTTCAGAACCAGCTTCGCCACTACCACGCCCAGCGCCACCGCGCCGACGAAAAAGAGGAGGAGGACTCCGCTCAAGAGCAGAAGCGCCTTGCGGCTACCGGCTCGGGCCGCCCCGGGCTGCTGCAGATGGTGCTCGAGCAGCGCCACGTTCTTCAGGTTCGACTTCCAGGCCGCGTCGAATAGGTCTCCCAGGACCGGTATCCACCCGACCACGGTGTCGAGCGCGACATTGGCGATCATCCGGGTGACCACGGATCTGGGGGCTCCCAGGCGTGAGGCCTGGAGAACGATGTAGGCCGAAAAAACTGCGCTCACCGCGTCGCCCAGCCCCGGCACCAGCCCGATCAGCGGGTCAAGTCCGAACCGGTACTGGGTTCCTGGGATGACGAAGGCGTTGTCGAGCAGACGGCTCAGGGCGCGGAGCCGCTCCAGCTGCGGTGGGGGATAGGTGCCCACAAGAGGGGAAGGCGTACGCGGGGCGACGGGATTGGTCATGCGTGAATAGTAATGCTGGCCACCAACATGCTGGCTCCGTACCACGGGTGAGCACAGGGGATCTGGAACCGCACTGTGGTACGTGCGCGGTGTATCCCTACAGGAACCGGCGAATGAGATAGAACACGAGATTCAGGACTATCGAAATCACGATCATCGATGCAAACGGGATATATACCCGCATCGTGTCCCGCTCGATCCGGATATCTCCCGGTAGACGGGCGAACCATCCGAACCCTCCCAACGAGACCAGCAACCCGACCACAACGAGCCCGATTCCGAGCGTAATGAGCACCGAGCCAACCGACCAGCTCATTCGATCAGCCTTTGTCGCACGGCGTGGATGTAATCGGTATACGCGGGAACCCCGCCGCTGGCCCGGACATCCGAGGCGATCTGCCCCCGGTGATAGGCGGAGTGGATCACGACGTGGGTGAGAATCTCCTCGACCGTGCTGTTCCAGGCCTCCCCTTTCGAGTTGGTATACGGAATCTTTTCGGAAGCTTCAGGCGCCTCGTCCAGGTACTCCGGCCACATCCGTGACAATTGGTCGAGGTATCGGCCGCAGGCTGCCACGTCGAGCTCCGGCCAGACCGGCAGAGCCTCCCGGCGCCGGCGCAGGCGGGACATCCAGAGGTGCTCGGCGCCGACGATGTGCGCCATCCAGCTCAGACTTCGTACTGGAGCACTCTCCCTCAGCGAGCTCAGCGTCTGCCGGTTGGCCCAAACGTCATAACGAAGCAGCTGGCGCAGCTGACTCATTCATCAGGCCTTGCAAGCGCAGCGGTCGATCGGTAAGCGGCGCGAAAGTTCCGGCGCATTCCGGCAAGTCCGGGTCGTTCGAACGGCGTGTGTCCGAACCGATCGCCGAACTCCTCCTCTGTCATCCCCTCGAAAAACTCCGGCCCGGCTCCCCTCAGCTCACCGGTCGGATGAAATTCGGATGCAATGGCCGGCTGGGCGAAGCGATGATTCCAGGGGCACACGTCGTTGCAGATATCACAGCCGAACGCATACCCCTGGAACCGATCGGCCAGCTCGTCCGGTATGGGGCCCCTCTGCTCGATGGTGAGATAGGAAATGCAGCGAGTAGCATCGAGCATTCTGGGCTCTACCAGCGCGCCGGTGGGGCAGGCGTCTAGACAGCGGGTGCAGCTGCCGCAGCGGTCGAGCTCGAAGGAATCATCGATCGAAAGCGGGAGGTCGGTGAACACGGAGCCAATGAAGAAGAACGAGCCGGCATCCGGGCGGATGAGCATGGTGTTCTTGCCGATCCATCCCAGGCCCGCGCGCTGAGCCAGCTCTCTCTCAGGCACCGGCCCGGCATCCACGAAGCTCCGGCTCAGGCGGGCGCCCTTCTCCCGAAGGAAGTCTGCCAGGTCGTCCAGGCGTTTGCCGGTGGCGCGGTGGTAATCCATGCCCCGGGCATAGCGGGCAATTCGGGGAGTGGCCGTGTCCTCCACCTCGTCGCCCGTGTAATAGTTGTCGAGCACGACCACCACCGCGCGCGCCTGGGGGACGATCTGCCGGGGGTCCTTGCGGCGCGCTGCCTGCCGGTGGAGGTATCGCATCGTCCCGGCGTAGCCCGCGGCGAGCCACTGGTCGAGACTATCGGCGTGCGCGCTCGGCCCCGGGTGGGTGATGCCGCAGGCGAGGAAGCCAAGCTCCCGCGCGCGCGCCTTGACCGCCTCGCTGAGGCTCAAGGACATCCTGCCGCCCCGGCGCCGGATCCCGGCTCGTCCTCGGTCATGATGAGCCGAGCTCCCCTGCCGTATGTCACGTAGGACCACGCCCACTGGATCATGACCAGGACCCGGTTGCGAAACCCGATCAGGAAGAAGATGTGGACGAAGGTCCAGACCAGCCACGCCAGAAAACCGGCGAAGTGCAGCTTCCAGATGTCGGCCACGGCGCGCCCGCGACCAATGACCGCAAGCTGCCCCTTGTCCCAATAGCTGAAGGCCCGGCGAGGCTGCCCCAGGAGGTCACCTTGGATGGTGCGGGCGGTGTATGCGCCCATCTGAATGGCCACCGGGCAGATCCCGGGTAACGGGCCACCGTCCTGGTGATTGAACAGGGCCGCGTCTCCGAGGACGAACACCTCCGGGTGGCCCGGAATGGTGCAGTCCGGCTCCACGATGGCGCGGCCGACTTTGTCGAGCGGTACCCCGAGGCACTTGAGCACCGGGCTGGCTACGTTACCCGCGGCCCATATGACCGTCTGGGTGGGGATGGTCCAACCCGCGGCAATGACCGAGCCGGGGCGGATTTCGGTGACGAATGTCTCGGTGCGCACCTCAACCCCGAGGCGGCGGAGCTCGAGCTTGGCCTTGTCGCCCAGGCTCGGCGGGTAGGAGGGCAGCAGTCTGAGTCCGCCCTCGAGGAGCAGCACGGTCGCTTCACCCGGATCTATGTGCCGGAAGTCGCGCCGGAGAGCGTACCGCCGAAGCTCGGCCAGCGCTCCCGCCGTTTCCACCCCGGTAGGGCCGCCTCCCACAACCACGAAAGTGAGCAGCGCGTGGCG
>JBDTTD010000174.1:0-5527 GCA_039930805.1 Gemmatimonadales bacterium
TGGAAAGGGTCCCGGCGGCGGCGGTGGTAATCCGGGTGGAGGCGGCGGCGGCGGCGGCAAAGGCCCTGGCGGAGGCGGAGGTGGTAACCCGGGCGGCGGTGGTGGTGGGGGCGGCGGTAGAGGCCCCGGTGGCGGCGGCAGTCCTGGGGGTGGCGGCGGTGGGAACCCCAGAGGTCCAGGTGGGGGCGGAGGTGGCGGCCAGGGCGGCGGAGGTGGGGGCGGCAAGGGTCCGGGCGGTGGTCAGGGTGGCGGTGGCGGAGGACAGGGCGGCGGTCACGGTGGCCGGCCCGGAGGTGGAGGGAATCGGTAAGCTTCAAGCGGGTCCGGCGGGGGGCAGGCAGCCCGCCGGACCATCTCTCTTTCTGGCCGATCGCACCTTCATTTGTCCAGTCTTCCACCCAGACACTACTCAAGGCCCACCCGCGCGCGAGGGGTGAGCTATTGGTGTACATTGGCTGTGACCCCATCACAACCTGGAGGCGCTTGTGAACACGCCGCGCGGCCGGCAGGCGAAACTCCGAAAAGAGTACGCAGGTCTCTATCCTGGACTCCAGTCAGGTGTCTGGATGCCGGTGGAGAAGTTGCTGAGCCTCGTAACCGACCTGATACATAAGGATCGCTCGAAGTCGGGGATCATTACCGGCCCCCGTCTTCTGCACGACGAGCACTTCGAGTACCGAGGAATATCAGACCGTCCGGAGGGTCTCCCCGCCGGCCACACCCGGTTGAGCGACTCCAGCGCGGCGCCTGAAGAAAGCAAGAGGCACGGATGAGCGAGGAGCATCGAGCCGGGGTGGAGCAGGCGGGCCGGACCAGAGCCGACGTGCGGCAGGCTCTGCTCAAGTCCGCATATGCCCACCTGTATCCGGGTATACCGCCGGGCGAGTGGCAGCCGGCGGCCGTCATGGCCAACCTGGTCCTATCGGTGCGACCAAGGCTTCGCAGCCTGAGGTTGCTCGATCGGGACCGGGTCCTGGATGAGCGCCATTTCCAGTTCCGCGGGCTGCCCTCGGCCGGCACCCAGGACGATCAGCGCCGCTCTCGTCTCGAGGACCGCAGGCAGCGACGGGCCGGGGCCCAGTAACAGAACGGGCCGTGTGATCTGCATCACACTGACAGGACGACCCCACCGGATATAGTATTCAAACTCCGCAGCACGCACCCGGGGGGAGCCGAAGGGCATGGACTGGTGCGGTCGAAGATTTTCTGAAAGTGACATTGAGCCTTCCCGACGTTCGTTCAGCTCCCAGTATTCTCGTCATTGACGACCAGCCGACGGTACGGCGCATGGCGCACCGGCTCCTCAGCGAGTGGGGATTCCGCGTCTTCGAGGCGGAGAGCGGCGAGGAGGGAATGGAGGTGCTGGAGACCGCACGCTCAGGGGTCCAGCTCGTGATCGTCGACGTGGTGATGCCGCTGGCCGACGGCGTTCAGGTCACTCGGCGGATCCGGGAGCGCTGGCCGACCCAGCGCACGCTATACATGTCGGCCCATCCCGCCGAAGTGTTGATGGAGTACGGGCTCACCCTGCTGGATGCGCCATTCCTGGCCAAGCCGTTCACCCGGGACGAGCTGCTTACCAAGGTGAGCGAGGCTCTAGCGGCACCCAACCGCACCTCGGTAGAGGAGCCACCTCGCTAGACTCCCGGATCGAAACCGTCATCCATAAACCCGCCCGCGAGTGTCCCATGGCCGAGCCTCATGCTCGTGCGAGCTGTGGCATTGTGAAGGCGCGGGAGGCGAGTCAGGCCAGGATGGATGCGGTGGGGAGCAGTTCGCGGCAGGACTAGCGTAGGATTAAGGGCGAGCCCGTCCCAGAGTAAACTGGAATGTTGCACCCTGCCCCACCAACCCCTCGGCCCATACCTGACCACCGTGCCGGTGGATAATCCGCTGCACCGTTGCGAGCCCGATGCCGGACCCGGGAAACTCGCCCTGCGGATGTAGCCGCTGGAAGGGACCGAACAGCCGGTCGACATAGGTCATGTCGAATCCGGCGCCGTTGTCGCGCACATAGTAGGTCGGCTCTCCCGAGGCCTGGGTCACGCCGAATTCGACCCGGGAATCCGGCTGCTTGCCGGTGAACTTCCAGGCATTCTCCAGCAGATTCTGAAGCGCGATCCGCAGCAGCTGTCCGTCTCCCGTAACCACCACGCCCGGACGCACCTTGATCTCGACTTTACGGGCAGGCTCGCCCTCCTGCAGCCGTGACAGGATGAGGGTAGCCACCGCGCTGAGGTCCACGTCCTGCTCCCGGAGGTCAGCCTGGGTGACCCGGGAGAGATACAGCACGTCGTCGATCAGCTGCGACATCTGCTGGCTCGCCTCCCGCACGCGATCCAGATAGCGGCGGCCAGGCTCATCCAGGCTCTCACCCTGGCTCTCCAGGATCGCGCGACTAAAGCTGTCGATGCGCCGCAGCGGCGCTCTCAGATCATGGGAGACGGCGTAGCTGAAGCTCTCCAGCTCCCGATTCTTGTGCTCCAGGTCGCGGACCAGCTCTGCTCGCGTCTCGGCCAGCTCCCGCGCCGCCTGCTCGCTCTCCACCAGCAGCTGGGTCTGACGCCGGAGGAGCTCGGATTTCTTGGCCAGCTCGACGAAGACGGCGACCTTCGACCGGACGAACTCGGGAACAACCGGTTTTATCAGATAGTCGACCGCGCCCACGGCGTATCCGCGGACGGCATGGTCCTGGCTCCTGTCGGCCGCGGTGAGAAACAGAATCGGGGTGTGGCGCGACTTGTCCCGCTCCCGGATGAGGGTCGCGGTTTCGAACCCATCCATCTCGGGCATTTTGACGTCGAGCAGGATGACGGCGAACTCGTGAGTCAGGAGCCACTTGAGTGCTTCGCGTCCCGACTCCGCCTTGATCAGGTTCTGCCCCAGTCCGCTCAGCATTGCCTCGAGGGCGACCAGGTTGGCGGGCTGATCGTCGACCAGCAGGATGTTGACGCGATCGTCGAGGGGGGCGGCGGGGCCGCGGGGCAGCGGCGCAGAAGCATCATCGCCGCTTTCGCTGTAGCGGGCAGCGGCGGCGGGCGTGGCCCCGGCCGACTCGCCATGCAGCTGTCTTACTGCCCCGCTGCCCCGCTGCCCCGCTGCGGTCATCGGTAGAGCCAAACCCGAAGCAGCGAAAGCAACTGATCCATATCGACCGGCTTGGCGATGTAGTCGGACGCGCCGGCTTCAATGCATTTTTCCCGGTCGCCCTTCATGGCTTTCGCAGTGACCGCGATGATCGGCAGATTGCGGAACCGCGACATCTCCCGGATGGCCCGCATCGTCTCGTAGCCGTCCATCTCCGGCATCATGACGTCCATGAGCACCACATCTATCTCGGGATTCTCCTGTAGCCGGGCGATCCCCTCCCGGCCGCTCTCCGCATAGACCACCTTCATCTCGCTCCGCTCGAGGAACGTGGTGAGGGCGAAGATGTTGCGTACGTCATCGTCCACCACCAGGGCGGTTCGTCCGGTGAGGGTGGGGTCGGTCCGGTGCAGCTGCTCCAGCATTCGCCGCTTGGACTCGGGCAGCCGGGCGGTGACCCGGTGCAGGAACAGCGCCGTCTCGTCCAGCAGCCTCTCGGGTGAGTGGGCGTCCTTGATCACCACCGACTCCGCCATCCGGCGCAGCTCGACCTCCTCCCGCTTGGTGAGCTGCTTCCCGGTATACACTATGGTGGGGAGCTTCCTCAGACCGATCTCTCCCTTGACCCGGGTGATGAGCTGGAACCCCGTCATGTCCGGCAGCCCGAGGTCGAGCACCATGCAGTCGAACGTTTCGTGCTGCAGAGCCTCCAGGGCATCGGCCCCGGTGGCGACCGCCGTGGTGACGACGTCGCCGTCGCCGATCAGCTCGGCGATGCTTTGCTGCTGCACTTCATCGTCTTCCACGACGAGCAGGCGCTTGATCGGACGATCGACGAACTCATGCAGCGTCGTCAACGCTTCGGAGAGCGACTCCTTGGTGGCCGGCTTGGTGAGAAAGTCGATGGCACCGAGGCGGAGTCCGCGCTGCCAGTTCTCCTCCACCGAGATGATATGAACCGGCACGTGACGAGTAGCCGGGTCGTGCTTGAGGCGGTCGAGAATGGTCCATCCATCGGCGTCGGGCAGCCGGAGGTCCAACGTGACCGCGGTCGGCTGATATTCCCGGGCCAGGGCCAGGGCCCGGTCTGCGGTGTGGGCGACGACGCCCTTGAAGCCGCGCTCCCGTGCCAGGTCCAGAAGGATCTGGGCGAAGTTGGGATCGTCCTCCGCAATGAGAAGAACCCGGTCGCCCTCCTGGATGTCGGCGCGGTCGTCGCTGACCGCCCGTTCCACCACCGGCGCCAGCACCACCCGGGAGCTCGCCGTGGTGATCGATTTTGCCGCTTCCCCGATCAGCGGACCCACGCTCCAGACACCGTCCTCTTCAATTCCGGGCGCTTCGACCGCCTGCAAGGGATAGATCAGCGGCAGGTATAGGGTGAACGTGCTGCCGATGCCGGGCGTGCTCTCGATCCGAATCTCGCCCCCCAGCAGCCGGGTGATCTGCCGGCTGATCGAGAGGCCGAGTCCGGTACCGCCGTATTTGCGGCTGGTCGTTCCGTCACCCTGCTGGAATGCCTCGAAGATGACGCCATGCTTCTCCCTGGGGATGCCGATGCCGGTATCGGTCACCGCGAAGGCAATGACGGTGTTGGCGGCATTGAGCAGTGCCTGCTCGGGATTCCATCCGCTGGCCGCCACGCTTGCGCGGAGGGAAACGCTCCCCCGCTCGGTGAACTTGAATGCGTTCGACAGCAGATTCTTGAGGACCTGCTGCAGCCGCTTAGTGTCGGTCTGGATCGCCGGAGGCAGCGCAGGGTCCAGGCTGACCTCGAACTGCAGTCCCTTGAGGTCGCCCACCTGCCGGAAGGTGCTCTCGACAAATTTCCGGACTTCGTGGAAGGGCAGCGTAGTGATATCCACGGCCATGGTGCCCGACTCGATCTTCGACAGATCCAGAATGTCGTTGATCAGGTCCAGCAGGTCGGAGCCCGAGCTGTGGATCGTCTGGGCGAAACCGACCTGCTTGGTGGTGAGGTTGCCCTCCGAGTTCTCGGTCAGGATCTGGGAGAGGATCAGCAGGCTGTTGAGCGGGGTCCGGAGCTCGTGTGACATGTTGGCCAGGAATTCCGACTTGTACTTGGAGATGAGGGCCAGCTGCTCGGCCTTCTCCTCCAGGGCCACCTTGGCCTGTTCGACTTCCTTGTTCTTCTGTTCCACTTCGGCCTTCTGGCTGGCGAGCAGTTGGGCCTTGTCCTCCAGGTCCAGGTTGGTCTTCTGCAGCTCGTCCTGCTGGTTTCGGAGCAGGTCCTCGGACTTCTGCAGCGAACGGGTCTGCTGCTCCAGCCGCTTGTTGGTCTCAGTGAGTGCTTCCTGCTGCGACTGGAGCCCTTCGGTGAGAGCCTGTGACTGCTTCAGCAGCTCCTCGGTCCGCATGTTCGCCGCGATGGTGTTGAGCACGATGCCGATGCTCTCGGCCAGCTGCTCCAGGAAGGTGA
>JBDTTD010000175.1:0-5507 GCA_039930805.1 Gemmatimonadales bacterium
GAGGGGAGACGATTCTCGCCCTTCCGGTCCTTCCAGTTCGAGCCCCAGGTCAACTCCGACGGCGTAACGCCGGACGCGTAGACGCGCACCAGTGCATCGCCCTCAGCGAGAATGGGCTCCGACGCGTCCTCATAGACGAGGCGCTCAGTCCCGCCGCGCACGTGCAGCCGGATCGCCTTCACGCCGCGTTACCGGGCCTCGGACACAGTCAGCGCGATGTTCGACGGCGCCAAGAACACCACCAGGAAGACCGCGGGCCTCGTGCGACTCGCGTTCTCGGACTCGTGCCGTACGTCGGCCGACTCGTAGAACGCCTCCCCGGCCCGGAACACGCGGTGGCGGTCTTGACCGAGCCGGGAGCGGATGGCCCCGGACAGCACGTACGCGATGAGCGGCGCGGTGTGATGGTGGGGCGCGCTTCGCTCGCCCGGCGCCAGACGGACTCGCACCACGACGAACTCGCGCCCCGGCACTCCGGCGATGTCGTGCCGGAGCAGCTCCCCGGGGGCCGGGGTCTCCTCTTTCCGCTTCACGTGCTTCATCGAGGCATCTCCGTAGGCCCCTTTACCTAGGACGAAGAGAACTGGCAACGACCAGGCTATCACCGAAGGCGTGAAGCGGGCGGGAAAGAAGTCTGAAGCCGCCTTCATTGGGCCGCCTTCTCGCCAAGCTTCGCAGCCCTTTTAATCATTTCTTCATGGCGCGCCAGCTAATCTGCGCTCAAACCATGGAGCGAGCCAATCATTCTGCTGTGGGGCGATCCGCTACCTGGACTGACCGGAGGGACTACCAGTATGAAAGAATGGATTGCCTACGGTAAGGTGGCGCCCGACGCGATGGCCGCCATGCGTGGCCTCGAGGAGTATGTCACGCAATCGGGCCTCGAGCCAGCGCTGCTCGATCTGCTCGAGACCCGGGCCTCACACCTCAACCGATGCGCCTATTGCGTAGACATGCATACCAAGGATGCCCGCGCCCGCGGGGAGAGCGCGCGCCGCCAGCCGCTGCGGGCCGATCACACTGGTCTGCGGGCCCGGGACACCGAGCACAAGGCGGCAGTGGCGCTCAGGGAGTACCTCGCCCGCTGACGCTAGGGCTGCCCGGCAAAGAGCGAGGCCGTATGCCGGCGGCGACGTAGGTTTCTCCAACCAGCGTCCAGGTGATCGCGCACGCCGCGCAGGCGAGTACGCAGCCAAACAGGATGACTACGGAGTGCCCGGTCTTGGATCCTTCGACAGCCCCAAACGGTGATCGCAACCCTCCCATCCCTCGGGGTAGCAGCGAGTAAAGTCTATCTGCCGAACCGCAGCGAGCTCCTCGGGAGCGAAACGAACGCCGTGCATCCCCAGCCCGTGCTCTTCTGTGGGGCGCTCCTGCACACTCTGCCACCCGTCGAATCCGTAGTGCAGCGTGAATGGGCGGGCATCTTCAATCAACAGGCCCCTCCCGGCAGGGAGTCTCTCGATGGGCGTATCGCCGCGCCAGTGCCATGTGGCTGCCACCGGACGGTTGCCCCTGTACCGGTCGTGCACGACTCGCAGGAGCTCGAACGGCCGACCGAGCTCTCGCGCGACGAGCAGCTTCAGGAACTCCGCGTGCGCCCAAAGCAACGGCATGGAACTTCCCGAAGGCTTGCCCGGAAAGAGCCCCCGTTCCGGGATCGGCGCGGTATCCCACACTTGTTCGGGCAACAACCCGCATGGCCCGGCGGTCCGCACCATGGTCTCGAGGTAGGGCAATGGGTCTTCGCCCAACAACAGGGCCAAATGCCCACGCTCCCCGCTCAGCAGGGGCCACGCCCTCCCGATCCCGTTTCCATCGAATGGCCGGCCATCCTCGTGCTCGCCGTATCCATCATCGTTGTAGCGGTGGTACAGAGGGCCGGCAGGGGTACCTACTCGGAGGACGGTGTCAACGACCCGAAGCGAGGCCAGGATCCGGGGATCATCGCCCCGGCGGAGACCAAGACGCGCGAGGTAGATGAATTCGAGCCCCACGAGCTCATTGGTGGCGATCGTCTCTCCGCCGCGATTGTGCAGCTCAACCCGATCTGCCAAGCCGCGCCTCCAGGGCGGAGCAATGCGGACGTAGTAGCCTGGCACGCCGACCCGCCGTGCCAGGTCGGTATCCCGGACATAGCACCACTCCTCGATTCGTTCATTCCAACAGTCGGCCAACGAGAGGGCGTACTGGTGGTCCTTGGCTTCCAGCCACCCGGCCGCCGCTACCAGCGCCGCCACCTCCACCGCAAGCGTGAATGGGTTGGCCCCCGCGTTCTCCTCCCAACGGTCCTGCGGACTCGCGGGTCCCGCGCGCGCGATATAGGCCGCCGCGCGACGCACCATGGCCGGCACTTCGTCAGCCGGGAGGGAACCCCCTTCGAGCAGTTTGGCGGCGAGGAGAATAGGGAAGCCTGCCTCATCGAGCTGGACGCCGCCCCAGAAGGGGCGTCCGTCGGGGTAGAAGTTTTGATACCAATGGCCATCTGCGAGCTGGGTCGAGATCAGGTACGCCAACACGCGTTCGGCGTCGCCGCGCTGCCCGACGGCAAGCAGGGCGAACGCCGATTCCACTGCGTCGCGGGTCCACACGAGGTGGTATCCGCCGCGGGAATCGCTCGAGTTCCCCCACGGGATACTCAGGCTAGCCACGACCGCCCCGGGAAAGGTGCGGTCCTCGTGCACCTTGAGCATCGTCGCGGAGAGGAATGCCTCCTCGCCAAGCGTTGGGATGGAGGCAGGAAGGTTCAGCGTCGCGCCCCATCTTTCCCAACCGGCGACGAACCCCGTTCGCGCCGCCTCGAAACCTTCGACCAGGCTGGAAACAGCTAGGGTATGCGCACCTTCCGGGGTCTCACCGAAGCCGAGGGCGAGAGTCCCGGCCGTCCCGGCCAACTCGCCCAGGAGGGCGACGTTACCGTCCTCGGCGTGGCCGAAGGTATAAGTCATGCCGCCGTTCCGGGCGAAGTCCTGCCAGCCGTCGGACGCACCGACATAGCCGGCGCTCGCGCGGGCGAAGGGTACCGTCGCGACCAGCGCAAGCGCGCGATTGCCACTCCGGGCGAACAGGGCCCCGTCCACCCACGCGGTGTTGTGCAAACCGCTCCCCGCCAGCCGGGGGGCGAGCAGGACGTACACCTGGTAGGCCCCTTCCAGCGCGTAGGAGATCAGGAGCACATCGCGCAGCGGATCCGGGACCACCTCCAGCGTGAAGCGGTAGTCGTCCCCTTGGTGTACCACTCGAGGCAAGGGGATATACGGCTTTGGCCGGGTGACTCCGTACCGGTACGCCCGCTTCAGCTCGGTCCACTCGCCCCCGCGCGCGAGAATGAAGCCCAGGTCGCGGATCTGGGGCTCGCCCGTGGCCGGCCAGTAGACCTCGTTGATGATTCCATGCCCCAGCGTCGCCCATATCCGGCTCGGCCCGAGTGCGGTCGTGACCAGATCCTTGGCGCTGGAGCTCCAAGTCGGAGAGATCCCTGGCTTGCCGAAGGCGGGGGAATCGGTCATCGGAGCTGGGAGGCCGCGGCCTCATCCACCAGCCAGGTGAGATGCCCGGGTGCGGGATCGACGATCTGGGCGGGCAACGACTGCGGCGCGAACGGCCCTTTGATCACTTCGCGTAGGCACTCCGCCTTGGCGGCTCCCGAGACGATGAAGCTGACGTCGCGCGCCGCGTTGATGACCACGGGGGTGAGTGTGATCCGCCACATGGCGGCGGCCGCGACGTAGTCCGCCACCACCCAGCGCGCCTTCTCGCGCAGGGCCGCCTGGCCCGGGAACAGCGAGCCGGTGTGTCCGTCGTCGCCCAAGCCGAGGAGGATGAGATCCAGCCCCTGGTTGCCGCCCAGGAGATCTCTGAGGAGCCGTTCGTACTCCGCCACCGCCTGCGGCGGCTCGTCCTCCCCGAGGATCCGGTGGATGTTGCCCGGCGGAATGGGTACCCGATCGAGCAAGGCTTCCCGCGCCATCCGATAGTTGCTGCGCGGGTCATCGGGCGGCACGCACCGCTCGTCGCCCCAGAGCACCTGCACCCGGGCCCAATCGACACGCCGGACGAATATGTCGGTCGCGAGCAGCCGGTAAGCGGCCCGGGGTGTCGAACCACCTGCGAGCGCCACGGTGAACCGCCCACTCGCCGCGATGGCCTCGGCAGCTCGCGCGGCGAACCGGTCGACTACGGCCCCACCAGCCCATCGGGGTCCGGGAAGACTTCGATCGCCCTCATCGGCGCGCCGCTCCGCCTTCAGTCCGGCGCCATCGCCGCTCGGCGCAGGGCCTCGGGGCTCTGGGCGATGGACCCCTCTTCGCCGAATACCGCCGAGCCGGCGACCGCGATGGTAGCGCCGGCCCGGGCGATCGCGGCGATCGTCCCGATGTGCACCCCGCCGGCCACCGCGATATGAGGCCGGCCGAGCCCTCGCCGCGTGAGCGTCTCGCGCAGCTGCGCGATCCGTTCCACGCTGTACGGGATGAACTCCTGCCCGCGGGGTCGGTGATCATCAGATGAACGTGGACGGTGGCACCGAACTGGTCAGCCAATGGGCGCAGGGCGCGCACCACTTGGGGACCCATGCTCAGATTCGGCACAAAGTGACCGTCCATGACGTCCACGTGGATCCGCCTGGTACCCGCTTCCAGCGCCTCGACCACCTGCTCACCCAGCCGCAGGACATCGGCCGAGAGGATCGACGGTGCGATCTCGATCACGACCGCGTCCGGTGGCTGATCCCCACCTCGCCTGCGACGATCAGATCCGTCGCCAGGCCGAGAAAGAGGCCGTGCTCCACGATGCCCGACCGGGCACCGAGCTGGACGGCCAGCTCGGCAGGCCGTCCGATGGACCCGAAGGCGCAGTCCAGGATGAAGTTACCTTGGTCACTCCGGAACGGGGCGCCGCCGTCGCTCCTGCGGACCGATACCTGCGCCCCCAGCGACTCGAGATACCCGACCTGAGAGCGCCAGCCGAACCAGATTACCTCGACTGGGAGCGGCCGCTGCTTGCCCAGCCGCGACGACAGCTTGGTATCGTCCACCACGATCATCTCCCGGCGGCTCGCCTGCGCCACGATCTTCTCGCGGAGCAACGCGCCGCCGCCGCCCTTGATGAGATTCAGCTCCGGATCTACTTCGTCGGCGCCGTCGATCGTCAGGTCGATGCCCTGCAGGCCATCGCCGGCGTTGAGAAGCGGGATCCCGAGCCGCCGAGCCTCCGCTTCCGTGGCGGCAGAAGTAGGCACCCGGACGAGGTCGCGGAGCGCGCCAACGCTGAGCAGCGCGCCGATCCGCCGGACCGCAAAGATCGCGGTGCTGCCGGTGCCCAGTCCGACGATCATCCCGGACTCCACGAACTCCACCGCCCGTTCGGCCGCTTCCCGCTTGTAGCGCGTCCGAAGATCCGTCTCAGCGTCAGGCCCGCTGCTCACCCGCGCGCCGGCCCGCGCCGGCGCGCGACCTGCTCCCGCGCCGCTTTCACGACGTGTTCGGGCTCGAACCCGAAGTGCTCTG
>JBDTTD010000176.1:0-5484 GCA_039930805.1 Gemmatimonadales bacterium
GGCGATCCGCGCGGATAACCCCGAGGGACTCAACCTGGTCGACCCCGCTGCCCCACTGCCCCGCTGCCCCGCCTCGTAGAGCACGCTCCCATTTTCTACTCGCCCCAGCACACCTCCGTAGGGCGCGGTAAATGCATCGAGATCGGTCGTGTGGGTCTTCACCGCGGATCGTCCGGCCAACACCTTGCCGTTGAACACCACCATCACCCCACGGCCAGCGCTCTCATCTACCGCGGCGACGGTGGCGGCATCGAGCAAATTCTGGGGGCCATCCCAGCCATCGTCGCTCGAGGTTCGCATGGCGCCGGTAATCGCCACCGGCACCTTCCGCTCCAGGGTGCGATCGAGCAGATAGGCGGTCTCCTCGAGGGTGTCGGTCCCATGGGCCACGACGATCCCGCGCACCTCGCCCGACTCAGCGATCTGCCTTACCCGCTCCCGGAGCGCCCAGAGCCGGTCGGGCCCCAGGTGACTTGCCGGGAGCTTCGCCCAGTTCTCAATCCGGTAGGGGCTGATCCGATCCAAACCCCCGGCGAACGCCACCAGGGCTTCGCCACCGTGGGCCGGGACGTTCCCGCCCGCCGCAGCATCGCGCTGCATCGAGATGGTGCCGCCGGTGAAGAGGAGGTGGATCATCTTCAGCGGGGCAGCGGGGCAGCGGGGCCGCAGGGCAGGAGCGCTGCCCCAGAGTCCGGAAGATGGTTGCGAGGCTGGAGTAGTGTCACTGCCCCGCTGCCCCGCCGCCCCGCTGCCTTACCCACAAAGCACGCTCCCCCCATTCACATTCAATACTTCTCCCGTCACGTGGCGGGCGAGAGCACTGCAGAGGAAGAGAATGGGGCCGGCAATGTCCTCGGCGCTGGGAATCCGGCCGACGGGGATGCTGCTCCGAATGGCCTCCCGGTTCTCGGGGGTAAAGGCCGGGGCGCTCATCTCAGTATCAACCCAGCCCGGGGCCACGCAGTTCACCCCCAGCGTGGCCGCATACTCGATGGCGAGCGACTTGGTCAGCGCGATGAGCGCGCCCTTGGTGGCCGCGTAATCGGAGTGAAACGGCTCGCCTCGCTGGCCGGCGGTGCTGGAGACGATCACGACCCGTCCTCCAGGCCGCATCAGCGGCAGTACGGCGCGGGTCGAGACGAACACCGAGTCCAGGTTGGCCTGCATCGTGGTGCGCCAGCGCTTCACCGGCATGTCCTCGAGGCGCACCTCCTCGGCTGGCCATATGCCCGCGTTGGCCACGAAGATGTCGAGCCCGCCAAACTCGCGCTCCAGGCCGGATGCCAACCGCTGGGCGACCTCCGGATCCGCGAGGTCACCTCCAACGACAAGGGAACGCCGGCCCAGCGCTCGGATCTCGGCCGCGGTGGCGTCAGCTTCGCGGGCGCGGGTATGGTAGGTAATCCCGACGTCGGCGCCCGCTCGGGCCAGCAGCAGCGCGGCCGCTTGCCCGATACCGCGGCTGCCGCCGGTGATGAGCCCGGTCTGGCCGCTGAGATCGATCATGACTGGAGCAGCTCGTCCTCGACTGCCTCCACGATCAGATGCTGCAGCGCCAGGTGAATCAGCTGTACCAGACTGGTTTCGTTGGAGGGCACGATCACCGTTTCGTCCACCAGACCGGCAAGCGTGCCCCCGCCCTTCCCCAGGAAAGCCACCGTGGGCACTCCCGCCTTGCGGGCCGCTCGGGCGGCAGCGAGGAGGTTCGGACTCTGGCCGCTGGTGCTGTGGAGGATCAGCAGGTCGTCCCGGGTGCACAGGGCCTCGACCTGCCGGGCAAAGATCTGCTCGAAGCCGAGATCGTTGCCCGCCGCCGTCAGGATGGAACTGTCGGTCGTGAGGGCCACCGCGGCCAGCGGCCGCCGGTTGACCGCATAGCGAACCACGTACTCGGCCGCCAGATGCTGTGCGTCCGCCGCACTGCCACCGTTACCACAGAAGTAGAGCGTGCCGCCGTTACGCAGAACCTCGACATAGCGCGTGGCCACCCCGGCGACCGTACCGCTGAGGGCCTTCGACGCCTGGGCCGCCAGGATCAGCGCTTCGAGGCCTTCTTCGATGCGGGTTCGAGTCACTTACCCCCCCTCCAGGAACTGTTTGATCCGGCTCATCCAGCTCTGTCGGATTCGGAGTGGCGGCACCGGGTGCAGCTCGCCGTCCTCGAGGATGGCGGCAGGATTGCGACGCACCAATAGATCCACTTGATCGAAGCCATCCTGGGCCCGCAGAAACTGGGCGCCGGTGGCCACGGTACGGTCGTCGCCATGGTTGTCTCCCGCCAGAATATCCGCCAATCCCTCGGAGACGAGCTGGCGGGCCCGCTGGCCCCGGGCCTGGGAGCTGAGCAGCGTCGTGGCGTCCACCTGGCTCTTGCATCCGAGCGAGCGCCAAAGCCGCACCGCGTCCACCGAACAGCAGTTGTAGCGCTCCGGGTGAGCCAGGATCGGAATCAAGCCGAGCTCGAAGACTTGTTTGAGCGCATTGCTGACCGTCTCGTAGGGCACCAGCCGGGGAAATTCGACCAGGATATAGCGGGTGCCGGCAACCGTGAGATTGCGCGCCAAGGCTACCGGGCGGGTGAGAGGCCGGTCCAGCATGACCTCCGCGCCGCGGTGAAGCCGGGGCATCTGCGGTGCCTGGGCGCGGAGCGCCTCGAAGGCGCGGAGATGGACGGGCGGGGGTCCAGCCTCGGCCCGCGCCGAGCGAACGTGAGGGGTAAGGCATACGTCGGTAACGCCCTGGCGCGCCATCTCGAACAGCACCTTTACCGACTGCTCCACCGACCGGGAGCCGTCGTCTACACCTGGAAGAAGATGGGAGTGAAGGTCGATCACGCGTCCGGCCGCGCCGTCCGAAGCACGGAGATGGCGAATTCCTCCAATCGTTCAGGCGCCTCCTCCGCCCGCGCCTGCAGCGCCAGCGTGATCAGGGCGTCGGCGGCGAGCAGGTCCAGGGCAGCCGAACGGTCGCCGGAGTGAGAAAGGACCCGGCCCAACGCCGCCTGCGCGGCCGCGGCCAGGGCGCTCACCCGGTCAGAGGAAGTCGATGCCAGCGCATACTCCCCGACTCGCTCTCGGAGCGCTGCAGGAGCGCGACTGGTGTGCCGGTCCAGCCAGTCACCCGGTAGCATCAGGCGCCGGTCGCTTCACGGACGCGGCGGCTTTCCAGCCACACTGCCACCAGACCAGGGGTGGCGGCGCGCGCGGCGGATAGACGCTCGGGGTCGCCGGCGCCAGCCGAAGCGAAGTGCGGCCGGCCCCCGCCCTTGCCGCCGCTGAGCGCGGCGATCCGATTGACCAGGTCTCCCGCCTTGAGCCCGCCGCTCACCAGATCCTCGGTGAGGGTGACGTGAATGGCGCCGCGCCCCGCCGAGCTGAACAGCACCAGCACAGCGTTACGCTTTCCCTCCCGGAATGCGTCCGCAACCCGACCCAGCTCCCCCCGATCTTCGGTGGCGGTCTGCGCGATCGTCAGCTCCACACCCGCGACGGTCGAGACGTCACCGCCCACGGCCGCACCCGAGCCCGTCCGGAGGGCCTCTGCCAGACGCGCCTCCAGTCGCGCGCGCTCTTCCAGCAGCTGCTCCACCCGGCGCACCAGGTGCTCCGGTTGTGCCTTCAGCGCTTCGGACACCGCAGCCACGCGCTGCTCCAGCTCACGAACCGCCCGGAGCGCGGTGCTGCCGGTGACCGCCTCGATTCGGCGCACGCCGGCGGCTACCCCCGATTGGCCCGAGAACCGGAAGCTGCCGATCTGGCCGCTGGTCCGCACGTGGGTACCGCCACAGAGCTCGATCGACGGTCCCATCTGAACGACCCGGACCACGTCTCCGTACTTCTCCGAGAAAAATGCCATGGCTCCCAGCGCCAGGGCTTCGGCGTAGGGCAGCTCGCGGGTTGAGACCACATCGTTGGCCAGAATGAGGTCGTTCACCTCCGACTCGATCGCCTGGAGGGTGGGGGCGTCCAGCGACCCGTGATGAGAAAAGTCGAAGCGCAGGCGGTCGGGCTGGACCAGGGAGCCCTGTTGCCGCACATGGGTCCCGAGCCGTTTGCGAAGCACGTGGTGCACCAGATGGGTCGCGCTGTGGTTGCGCTCGATGTCGTGCCGCCGGGGTGCGTCTACCGCGGCGTGGAGCGCCGCAGGCTCGAACGCCTCGGCAAAGCTTCCGCCCACGACGGTCCCCTTGGTGTCCTTGCGCACGCTGTCCACCTGGAGCGTCCAGTCCTTGCCCTCGACCACGCCGATATCGCTCACCTGGCCACCGGACTCGACGTAGAAGGGGTTCTCCTTCAGCACCAGCTCAACCCGGGGCCCCTCCTGGCGGAAGGCGAGAACCTCGGTCTCGGCGCCGGTGGTATCGTAACCCACAAACTTCTGCTTGCCCCGCTTGAGGGTGCGCCACTTTCCGGCCGGCGAAACATGAACGGCAGGTGCCTCGACACCGGCGGAGTTCCGAGTCACGCCGGCAGTCGAGCTGGCTCCCGAGGTGCGCGCCGTGCGGGAGCGGCTCCGCTGCTCTTCCAGGCCGATCTCGAAGCCGGCGAGGTCTACCTCGACCCCGTGCTCGCCCGCGATGATCTCGGTGAGATCGATGGGGAATCCGAAGGTGTCGTACAGCTTGAACGCCTCGGCACCTGGAATCCGCTTGACCCCTGCCGCGAAGATCTCGTCCAGACGGCGGAGTCCGCCCTCGATAGTCTCGAGGAAGCGGGTCTCCTCGGTTTCGGTCACTTCGTGGATGAACCCGGCTTTGGCGGCCAGCTCAGGGTACGTCTCACCCATCTGGCTCACCACCACGTCGGTCAGGGGCGCGAGGGTGGGCTCCCGGCGTCCCAGGAGCCAGGCGTGTCGTACCGCGCGGCGCAGGATGCGGCGCAGCACGTACCCGCGGCCTTCGTTGCTGGGGTACACGCCGTCGGCCAGGAGGAAGCTCACGGCCCGCGCATGATCGGCCAGCACGCGATAGGAGGCCCGCTCCTCCGCACTGCGGTCATACGGGCGGCCCACCAGCTCCCCGACTCGCTCGATCAGCGGCAGGAACACATCGGTGTGAAAGTTGTCGTCCTCCCCCTGCATCACCGCGGCGATGCGCTCCAGGCCGGCGCCCGTGTCCACCGATGGCTTCGGCAGCGGGGTTAGAGTCCCGTCGGCCGAGCGGTCGTACTGCATGAAGACCAGGTTCCAGATTTCCAGGAATCGCCCTTCTTCGGCGAGCCGCTCGAAGTCGGCTTGGGCCATCACTTCCGCCCCGCTGCCCCGCTGCCCCGCTGCCTCTCCTTCAAGATCCACATAGATCTCCGAGCACGGCCCGCAGGGTCCGGTGTCGCCCATCTGCCAGAAGTTGTCTTTGTCGCCCAGGCCATAGATCCGGTGATCCGGCAGGCCGGAGATCTCCCGCCACAGTGCCCGGGCCTGATCGTCGGTGTGGTGGACCGTAATCCGGAGACGGTCGGGGGAAATGCCGAGATAGGACGGACTGGT
>JBDTTD010000177.1:0-5450 GCA_039930805.1 Gemmatimonadales bacterium
CCTGAGCCTAGTCGAAGGTTTCAGAATGAGAGCACCTTCGGCATTAGCCCATAGCCCGTAGCCCACGGCCAATAGCCAATAGCCCATAGCTCGTTTAAATCTCAGCATGACCGCTACCCATACTGCTCCGCACGACGACGTCCAGCAGCTCGAGCGCCTGGTCGGCGCAGTCACCCGGCTCAAGAGCCAGGTGGCTCAACGCATCGTGGGACAGGAGGACGTGGTCGATGGCATTCTGACGGCGGTGCTGGCCGGCGGCCACGCGCTGCTGATCGGGGTGCCGGGGCTGGCCAAGACCCTCATGGTCCAGACCGTGGCCGAGGCGCTCAACCTGACCTTCAATCGGGTCCAGTTCACCCCCGATCTCATGCCCAGCGACATCACCGGCACCGACATCATCGAGGAAGACCTCACCACCGGGCACCGCGCCTTTCGCTTCGTGAAGGGTCCCATCTTCGCCAACGTGGTGCTGGCCGACGAGATCAACCGGACTCCACCGAAAACCCAGGCGGCGCTGCTTCAGGCCATGCAGGAGCATCAGGTCACCGCCGGGGGCACCACGTACCATCTGCCCGATCCCTTCTTCGTGCTGGCAACCCAGAATCCGATCGAGCAGGAAGGCACCTATCCGCTTCCTGAGGCGCAGCTCGACCGCTTCATGCTCGAGCTTCGGGTCAACTACCCCAGCCGTGCCGAGGAAGAGGCCATCGTGGAGCAGACCACCGGCACCGCCCGGGCCGGCCTTCATCCGGTGCTCGACGCCCAATCGGTCCTGGCCATGCAGGCTCTGGTCCGCCGCATCCCGGTGTCCCGGGGTCTCATCCGGGCGGCGGTGACTCTTGCCCGTATGACCCGCCCGGGTGAAAGCGAGGCACCCGGCTTCGTGAAGGAGTTCGTGGAGTGGGGCGCCGGACCCCGGGCATCGCAGTATCTGGTTCTCGGAGCCAAGGCGCGGGCCGCGATAGCCGGGCGGCCGATGGCCGACCTCGACGACGTGAGGGCAGTGGCCCCGGCGGTGCTGCGCCACCGGCTGGTCACCAACTTTGCGGCTGAAGCCGCCGACCGCACCAGCGGGGATCTGGTCCGGGAGCTCCTGGGTAACAAGGCGTGGCTGGGCGGGTGAGTCGTGCCGTCCCGGAAATGAGAAGGCCCGGCCGCATCGGCCGGGCATTCTCATTTGTAACTGCCCGGAATCAGGCGGCGGGCTGGAGGAAGAAGGAGACCGGCGCTACCAGTTGGCCGAATGCGCCGAACGCATCCGCAGTGAGCTCGAAGATCGCCTGCAATGCAGCCGCGTCCTGGTCGGTGATGGGCTGGCCGTTGGCGCCGGTGATCACCGGGTCCGCGGAGCCGGTTACCGTGATGGTGGCAAAGGTGGCGCCGCCGGTGCGAACGGTCAGGGTAGCTCCGGTGGCGGTGAACTGCCCGCTCAGGGACACCGTGCCGTTCGGACCGTTCATGCTGAGGATGATGTCGAAGACTCCATTCTGGATATCGCTGCCCGAGGCGGCCAGCCTCAGATCGATGGAGACATCGCGCTGGGGCACATCCAAGCCATAAACCAGGGTCACGGCGCCGGTGCCGCTGATGGTAGCCACGACGTTGAGATTGGCCTGCTGACTTCCATCGGTCACGAAGCCGATCACACTGATCCTGCCGGCGACACTGTTGGCAACCACGGTGTAGTCAACGTACGTGGTCGTTCCGGAGACGACCTGCAGCCGCGCGGACTCGGTAGTGGTCCCGCTCAAGTCGGTGATGTCCACGTACCCGGTTTCTACCAGCGGCAGGACTGGCTGGAGGGTCACCGGATCCACCGCATAAAGAAGGAAGCGGACCCCGTTGGATGGCGCCCCGGTCCGGTCGGTCGGGACGTAGGCCCCGCCGCTGTATTCGTAGGTCTTGCCGGCAATCCCTGCCGGAATCGCCGAGCGGGAGGCGCTCAAGGTCGTGTTTCTGCCGGCTGACAGAATCCTGGCCAGCTGCTTCGCGCTCCGGATCGCTCCGGCCCGCATCCCGCCAGCGCCGCGCGCCCTCAGGTCCAGGGCCGCCACCGAGGAGGAGACCAGGGGAGCCCCGGTGTAGACGGCGTCGAACAGATAGCTCAGAGACGAAAAGCTTACAAAGGCGGAGGAACCAAAGGCGGCCCCGACCGCCTCCATATCGGCCGAGGTGCCGGCCGGGTTGAAGGGCACATCGGGACTGGAGTCGCCGCAGCCGGTCAGCACCATGGACACGGCGGCCAGCAGGGTCACAGATCGCTTCGCGTATTGCAGAACGCTCATGGTCATCCGCTCCTCAGCGCGCAGCCCGCGACGGTAGGGCCGATAGTCGAGCCACCGGCCGCGAGTTGCTAAGTACATGGGGGTATACGGCTTGAGTCATCTTCCGCCGCCGGCCCGGAAGCGGCACCGGCGGGGTACGAGGCAGGGGTGGGGCAACGGCTATGCCAAGGGTTGCAGTGGGGTCAGCCCCTAGCCCTAGCCTTTTGGCGCTACCGGCATCCCCTCCTTCTTCCAGGTCTCCCAGCCGCCCACCAGTGCGCGCGCCTTGGGCCAGCTTGCGGTCCGAAGCTCTCGCGCCACCCGGGCGCTTGTGGCTTCGTCCTTTCAGGCGCAGTAGAGAACCACCGTCCCGTGATGGTCGAGCCCCAGCTCGCGGGCCCGGCGGACGGCGTCGTCGGGCGGAAGCCGGATGGCGCCCTTAGCCTGGAGGTTGTCGTCCTGGTAGGACCGGTCGGTCCTCACGTCGGCCAGCACCACCAGCTCGCCTGTCTCCTGAAGCTTCCGCATCTCGGCCAGGGTGATTCGCTCGGGAACCGGCGCCTCAGGGCTGGCCGGCTTCGCCGCTTCGCGAGGGGCCGGGCTGGTCGAAGCCGGGGCTCCCGGGCCGGTTTCCTTTCGCAAGAACAGGGCAATGCCGGCGCCGTGCAGCAAGACCGAGAGCAGCACGACCAGACTGGTGATCTCGAACAGAAGAACGCTGCCAGGCATCCCGGCGAACACCGGCAACAGGATCAAGAGCAGCGAGCTCAACCCCCGGGGTCCGAACCAGGCAATCAGCCTGCGGTCGCGCGGTGCTACTCCCGTCTTGGCCAGCACCGGCAGGAGCACCAGCGTGCGCGCCACCAGCGCAAACAGCGCAAACAGCAGCGTGCGGCCATCGGCCACGGAGAAGCCCCTCCATATGATCCAGGCCCCGAACGCCACGAAGGTGAACAGCAGGAACATCTCGGCGGTTGCCTGGCCGTAGTCGAGGAAGCAGTCGCACAGCTCCACGTCCATCGCCGCCACCACGATCCCGGCCGCGAACGCCGCGAGAAAACCGCTTCCACCCACCGACTCCGCGGCGGCAAACGCGGTAAACGCCACCCCCAGCGCGTACAGCGATTCGTAGTCGCGCCGCACCCCCACCCGGCTTCGAATCTTCTCCAGCAGGGTGATGGCGACGAATCCCACCAGGGCCCCCAGCGCCGGGCCCAGGATGAAGAGACCCACGGCGTGGCGGGCGAACTCCATGGGAATCACGGTGCCTCCCGCCTGCACCGCCAGGATGCCCAGCACCACGATCGGCAGCAACACCACATCATTCATTCCGCTCTCCAGCCGGAGCGCGACCCGCGCCGTAGGCGGAAGAGTCGGCCGCCGGAGGAGATTTCGGAGCAACACGGGATCGGTCGATGCCAGCGCCGCGCCCAGGATCATCGCTGGGAGCGGGGCCAGGCCGAGCAGCTGCCAGCCCGCCAGCCCGATCAGCACCGCGGGAACCAGACTCCCGGGTCCGAGCACCACCAGGGCGAGACGGCGCTGCCGCCGGACCTCGCCCATATCCATCGCGATCGCATCGCTGAACAGCACCAGGACCAGGGCGAGGGTGGCGATGATGTTGAGCGTGGGCGACTCGAGCGTGAGGTTGATCAGCCCGAGTCCGGCGGGGCCGAGCAGGGCGCCGAGGAGCAGGAAGATGCCGACCTGGGGCAGCCCGCTGCGCTCGATGACGCCCGAGAGCAGTGACGCCACCAGGATCACGATGCCGATCAGGGCCAGTGCGCCGACTAGATTCTCGTTGAACATGGAAGCAAGATGGAGAAGCTATTGGCTTTTGGCTATTGGCTATTTGTAGAGCTGAGGCTTTCGTACCAATTGCCATGACACCTCACGAGCCCGAGGCCACCGCACTCCTGCTGGCCACCTGCGGCCTGCTGCTCGCGATCAGCGTGCTCTTCAGCCGCGCGTCGCAGCGCTTCGGCGTGCCCATCGCCATCCTGTTCCTCGGCGTGGGGATGCTGGCCGGGTCGGAGGGGATCGGCGGCATCGATTTCAACGACTACCAGTTCGCATTCAGAATCGGCGTGCTGGCGTTGGCACTCATTCTCTTCGACGGCGGCCTCAACACGCCGCTCAACGCGGTGCGGCGCGCGGCCGGACCGGCCGGCGTCCTCGCCACGGCCGGTGTCGCGGCCACCGCCACCCTGTCGGCCGTGGGCGCCCACTTCCTGGGCTTGGACTGGCCGGAGGCGCTGCTGCTCGGCGCGGTGGTGTCGTCTACCGATGCCGCCGCGGTCTTCTCGGTGCTCCGGGGCAGCGGGCTCCAGCTCAAGCGGCGAGTCAGCGTCACCCTCGAGGTCGAGTCCGGCATCAACGACCCGCTGGCGGTCATCCTCACCACGGTCCTCACCCAGAACCTGCTGACGCCCGGCGCGGCCACCGGCTGGCGGATTCCGGTCGAGGTGGTGCTACAGATCGCAGTGGGGGCGGCGGTGGGAGCCGCGGTGGGATACGGTGGCCGGTACCTCCTCACCCGGCTCGCGCTGGCCGCCGGCGGGCTCTATCCGGTGATGACACTGGCCCTCGGGCTGGTGGCGTTCGGAGTGGCCATCCTGGCCCACGGAAGCGGATTCTTCGCGGTGTATCTCGCGGGCCTCCTGCTCGGCAACGGGCCGTTGCCCTACCGCGCCGGCCTGCTCCGGGTCCATGACGCCCTTGCCTGGCTGAGCCAGGTGGGGATGTTCCTCATCCTGGGCCTCCTGGTCTCTCCCTCCCGGGTGCTGGAGGTGGCGCCGGTGGGCCTGGCCATCGCCCTGTTGCTCGGCTTTGTGGTTCGGCCGTTGGTCGTGGGCCTCTGCCTGCTCCCGTTCCGGTATCCCCGGCGCGAGGTGCTGTATATCGGATGGGTGGGGTTACGGGGCGCCGTGCCGATCGTGCTGGCCACGTTCCCGGTGCTGGCCGGGGTGCCGGGAGCGGAGCGGCTGTTCGATCTGGTCTTCTTCATCGTGGTGGTGAACGCGCTGGTGCAGGGCGGCAGCGTAAGATGGGTGACCCGAAGGCTCGGGCTGCAGAGCCGGGAGCCGCCGGCGCCACAGGCGGTGCTGGCGATCGAGTCGCGCCAGCCATTGCTGGGCGAGCTGATGTCGTTCTATATAGACGAAGCGCTGGTGGTGGCCGGAGTGC
>JBDTTD010000178.1:0-5389 GCA_039930805.1 Gemmatimonadales bacterium
CTTTTCCTTCGAACATGATGTAGGCCCGATCTACGATGTCGAGAGTCTGCTCCACGTTGTGATCCGTGATCAACACGCCGATGCCGCGATGCCTGAGACCGGCGACGATGGTTTGGATGTCATGCACGGCGATGGGATCGACGCCGGCAAACGGTTCGTCCAGCAGCATGAACTTCGGGTCGGACACCAGGGCTCTGGTGATCTCGAGCCGGCGGCGCTCACCGCCGCTCAGGGTGTACGCGCGGGCCTTGCGCAGGTGCTTGATCGACAGCTCATCCAGCATCCGCTCCAGCCGGCTGTACCGCTCGTCACGCCCCAGACCGCGGGTCTCCAGGATGGCTAGAATGTTCTCCTCAACGGTCATCTTGCGGAAGACCGAGGGTTCCTGGGCCAGATAGCCGATGCCATTCCGCGCCCGCATGTACATGGGCGAATCGGTGAGCTCGATCCCATCCAGACGAACGCGGCCTTTGTCCGGCCGGATGAGGCCTGTAATAAGGTAGAAGGTCGTGGTCTTTCCCGCCCCGTTGGGGCCGAGCAACCCGACGATCTCCCCCTGCTCTACCCGGACGCTGACATCGTCCACCACCCGCCGGCCCTTGAAGCTCTTGCTCAGATCGAGCCCCTCCAGCAGGCTGGACGTGGCTCGCTGGGGCATGAAGGACTTGGCCCGTTGCACCGCGCGGCGGGCTGACCCGAGCAGGGCGTCGTAGACCGTCTGGCGCTCCTCCTGCCCAGGGCCCCACCAGGCGACCCGGGGCCTGACGGTCTGCCAGTAGCCGGGTGCTGTGTCGAGGATCCAGCCCTCGGTGGCGAGCCGGGGAAGAACCGAGTCGTTGAGGTGGTGCCGCACCTCATCGCCGGAGACTTCCTGGTCCGCGTCGCCGGTGGGCTGGTAGCAGGCCAGGTAGGCCTCCCGGTAGCTGTGCACCAGATCCGAAAACGGAATGCTGTCGGTCGGACCAGCGGCGCGCACGATGGCGGCCAGTCCAATCGGCACTGACGGATCCCGATCCCCCAATGCGGCAACCCATTCCGGCGCGGTAGCGGTCATCGCCTGACCGGTCCCCGGGCCGGCCTGGCAGGCCGAGGCCTGGTGGAATCGGGCGCTACCGGTATCTCACCGGCCTCCAGCTGGATCCCGTCGACCTGGCCCCGCACGTCTACCCGGTCGACTCCGCCCTTCGCTGCCTGACTCATCGTCATCACGATGACATCGCCGCGGGCGTAATTGATCGACGGGCGATCGGGATACTTGAGGTTGGGATCGAGGTGATACGACTGGGCGCCCTTCCGGGCGACAATACGGGTCAGGGCGGCACGCTTGGTGCCGGCCGAGTCACGCTGGACGAAGTTGGCGACCACGGTGTCGCCCTTCATCCAGTCACGCTGCTTGCTGACGGAGTCAATCGTCCCACCCAGCCATGCGGACCCGAAGCCGCGGATCTCCTTGAGCTGCTGGGCCGGGGTGTCGAGGGCGAGTGAGTCCGCCCGCATGGCGTAGGCCGGCGAGCTGGCATAGGGGCGGATGGAGTCGCCCCAGGCCAGCGTCTGATCGAGCTTCCGGTTGTTCAGGTCGAGGCCAATGGTATCCGCCACCAGGTCCCACTCCTTGCTGACCGCATGGCCGCTACCTTTGGCCACGACATACGTCAGCTCCCTCTGGTCCAGCTTCAGGTCGAGGCGACGCCCGGTGATGTTGAAGCTGTCGCGTCCCAGGCCCCGCATCACCGGGTTGCCGCCGATGAGGGTACCGTCGCTTCCCTTGCCGGTGTCCAACCGGAGCGAGTCGCCTCGAGCCGCAAAATCGCTGCGGTCGATGGTTACCTTCCCCCCGGCCCAGAGCCGGTCGCTTCCCTTGAACCGGGTCCGGTCGGCCACGATGATGTAGGGCTCGGCCGGCTTGGCGCCTGCGGGAGTGGTCGCATACTGGATCCGGGGCCGGCCGGTGGCGTACATCTCCAGGGTGTCGCGCACTCCCTTGACCACCCGGAAGTAGTCCAGCGAAGGGCCGGCCAGGGTGGAGCCGGTCTTGAGGTTCCTGGTTGTTACCCGCCCCCGTGCCTCCCACTTCTCGCCATTGCGGTAGTAGGTCCCGTGATCGGCATCCATGGTGAGCGTCGAGTCGCGGTACTTCACGTTGCCGATGAACTGCACGATGTTGCCACCGTACGCGGCCACACTGTCGCTCGTCATGGTGAGCTGCTGCCCCCGGCAGCTGAGCCGAACATTGCCCCCGGCGAAGTAGTTGGTGCCGGAGGTGGTTTCCTTCACGCTCCCCTGGCGATCGACGTTATCGATCTGGAAGGTGCATTTGTCGCTCTGGCCGTGCGCGAGGTCTACCCTCGTCACCAGGGCGAGGAGGGCCAGGGCGAGCGGGGCAGCGGAACAGCGGGGCGTTTTGTTGCCACACCTCGAGCCACTCTGGTGTGCTGTTGCTGCCCTGCGGCCCCCCTGCCCCGCTCTTGGACCGTCCGGCTGCCCCGCTAACCGTTCCACCCTCACTGTTGCCCCGGCATTAGAAGGCCTTGCCCCGATACGCCCCGAGGCTTGTCGGTCACCACGTTCTTGAAGTCGGGATCGGACCGGAAGCTGTTGCCTTCCAGGTGCTCCATACCCTTGTCGAAGATGAATTGCTTGTCGGTCATGATCTGGTTGGTGGCATTGTCGTAGCGCAGGGATTCGGTCGAGAGCCGGCGCCCGTCGGGCGCTATGACCAGCACGTTCCCGGTAGCTTCCATCGACCCGTCCTGCCAGCGATAGGTCCCCCGTTTGGCCGTCAGGGTGGATCCCTCGGTTCCCTTCACGTCGAAGAAGACCACCTTGACCTTGTGCAACTCGGTGATCTGGGTCGGCTCGTAGTAGAAGGCCGTATCGGCTTCGACCCGGCTGCGCCGTACCCCTTCGTTGGTCACGTAGTGCGAGAACCCCTCCAGCACCTGATCGGCACTGTCGGTCGCCTGGACCGTGGACGTCGGCCGGACGCCGGTGTCCTCGCATGCCAGCGCCGCTGCTGCGGAAAGTACGATCAGAAGGCTGACCCGCCTCATACTGCCCCCGCGCGCATCAGATCGTGTAGATGGACCACGCCTACGATGGCACCCTGCTCATCCACCACCGGAAGCACGATGATTTTATGCTGCTGCATCGCTCCCACCGCCGCCGCCGCCAGGTCGCCGGGTGCCGCGGTCTTGGCCGAGCGGGTCATGACCTCGGACACCGGCCGCTCGAGGAAGCGCGGATCCCGCTCGGCCAGACGGGTGAGATCCCCGGTCGTGAGTACGCCCGACAGCTGCCCGTTCTCCACCACCATCGCGAGACCTCTATCGCGCGCCAGGCTGACGACGGCGTCCCGCATGGTGGCATCGGGTCGGAGCACGCGGCCCGCCGGCAACATCACGTCCTGCACCCGAAGCAAAAGCTTGCGGCCCAGGCTGCCACCAGGGTGCCGCTCGGCGAACTGCTCCCGGGTGAAGCCCCGTTCCTCCAGCAGCGCCACGGCAATAGCGTCTCCCAGCGCCAAGGCCACGGTGGTGCTCGCCGTTGGAGCGAGATCGTGGGGACAGGCCTCCTCCTCGACGGTGCCGTCCAGCGCCACGGCGGCCACGCGGGCCAGCAGCGAGTCCATGTCGCCGGTGATGGCGATGATCGGCACGTTGAGCCGCTGCAACGATCCCACCAATCCGAAGAGGTCCTGCGACTCCCCGCTCTTGCTCAGCACGATGGCGACGTCATCCGGTCCCACGATGCCCAGGTCGCCGTGCAGCGAATCGACCGGGTGGAGATACGAGGCCGGGGTGCCGGTCGAGGTCAGCGTCGACGCGAGCTTCCGCGCGATGAGTCCCGACTTCCCCACGCCCGACACGATCACCCTGCCCTTGGCCTCGGCCAACAACCGAACGGCTCGGGCAAACTCGCTGCCCAGGCGGCGCCCGATCTCCGCCACCGCGGCGGCTTCCAGCTGGAGCACTCGCCGCCCCGCGCCGATCAGCGCCGAGTCGTCAAGCCGCACCGGCGGTCTGCTCCGAAAAGTAGCGGGCCAGCGTCTGGTCCCATTCTCCGCGACCGCGGAGGAGCGCCTCGACCACCTCCCGGACGGCGCCGTGGCCGCCAGCGGCGATGGTGACGTATGCGGCGACGGCTTTGACCTCCGGCACTGCGTTGGCCACGGCGATCGGCAGTCCGACCTTTCGCAGCACCGGCAGATCGGCGAGGTCGTCACCGACGAAGGCCGCCTCTTCCCAGGCGATGCCGCGCCGCGCGAGTACCTCCGCGAAGGCCGCGACTTTTCGGGGGCCGGGCACCTGCAGCAGCTCCTCGACTTGAAGCTCGGCCGCCCGCAACGCCGTTGCCTCCGAGCTCCTTCCACTCAGCCAGACCACCGGGAGCCCGGCGGATCGAAGCAGGATCAACCCAAGCCCATCCTGGATGTCGAAGCGCTTGAACTCGACCGGCTGGCCCGCGACCGGCCCGATGAAGACCCCGTTGTCGGTCAGGACCCCATCCACATCGAGGCCGAGCAGCCGGACCTTCCGGGCGGCCGCGGCGCTGAGCGCGTTCATACCCGGGCCCGGCCCCAGACGTCGAGTGTCTGGCCCACGAGTTCAGCCAACTGGTCCAGCGGCCACTGGGTGGCGGCGTCGCTCAGCGCACGGGCCGGGTCGGGATGGGTCTCGAGGAAGAACCCATCGGCACCGGCGGCGGCGGCGGCGGCGAGGAGCGGCGGAATGAACTCCCGCTGTCCACCGCTGGACCCGCCTTCCCCCTGCCCCGGCTGCTGCACTGCATGGGTGGCATCGAAGATCACCGGAGCGCCGGTGGCCTGGCGGAGGCGGGCGAAGTTGCGCATGTCCACCACCAGGTCACCGTACCCGAAGAACGTCCCACGCTCGGTGACCGCCACCTCGGACGCGCCGGCGCTCCGCACCTTCTCCACCGCGCCCCGCATGCCTTCGGCCGGCATCCACTGCCCCTTCTTGATGTTGACCGGTTTGCCGGTGTTCCCGGCGGCGATCAGGAGGTCCGTCTGACGGCAGAGAAAGGCCGGGATCTGGAGGACGTCGGCTACCTCGGCCACCGCCGCGGCCTGCTGTGGCTCATGGATATCGGTAAGGATCGGGAGTCCGCTGGAGGCTCTGGCCCGCTCAAGTGCACGGAGGCCGTCGTCCAATCCAGGGCCGCGGTTGCCGGCCAGCCGCGACCGGTTCGCCTTGTCGAAGCTGGCCTTGAGCAATACCGGAATGCCGAGATCGCGCTCGATGCGGGCCAGCGCATCGGCCACCCTGGGCAGCACGTCGCCGGGCTCGATGACACAGGGCCCGGCGATGAGAAATGGAGTGCGCCCGAAGGACCAGCCCATCAGCGCGGGCTGCGCGAGCTCTCGGCCAGC
>JBDTTD010000179.1:0-5365 GCA_039930805.1 Gemmatimonadales bacterium
ATCAGCGCGTAAGCCTCGCGCAGCGGTCGGTCGGGGCCCAGCGTGATCGGGTTCATGATCATCCCGCTCTCGCTCCGTTTGACCCGGTCCACCTCGGCGGCCTGCCGCTCGACGGTCATGTTCTTGTGCAGCACACCGATCCCGCCCGCCCGAGCCATGGCGATAGCCATGTCCGCTTCGGTAACGGTGTCCATCGCAGCGGAGACCAGCGGAATGTTCAGGGAGATGTTGCGGGTAAAGCGGGTGACGGTAGAAACCTCACTCGGGTGGACCTCGGAGTGCCGGGGCACGAGGAGGACGTCGTCGAAGGTGAGGCCGAGCTTGGGTCGAATGACGGTCATGTACAGCCCGGTGGTGCCGTACGGCGCGCCGCCCCTCTCATATACGCAACGGCCCACCGGCGCCAAGGAGAGGCGATCGGCGGGCCTGGATTTAATCGGTCCATCTCCAAGAGTAGCGGGCGCTTGCGACGAAATCAAGCGATCCCGGCGCGCTGCCTCCCTGCGCGGCGCCACACCAGGTAGACGGGTATACCTAATCCCACGATGAGAAGTCCCGGCCAGGTGTAGAGCGGGCGATAGATGAGCAGGACCACCATCAGTACCGCCACCGCGGCCAGGTACAGCGCGGGCAGCACCGGGTAGCCGAACGCCTTGACCGGACGGGGAAGATCGGGCCGGGTCCGGCGGAGGCGGAAGAGCGCCAGGGTAGTAAGGAAGTAGAACACCAGCGCGGCAAAGATCACGTAGTCGAGCAGCTGCCCGTAGGTGCCGCTGATGCAGAGCACCATGGCCCAGAAGGCCTGGGCTATGAGTCCGAACACCGGGGTACGATAGACCGGGTGCAGGGCACCGGCCCGCTCGAAGAAGAGCCGGTCGCGGGCCATGGCATAGTAGACCCGGGGGCCGGCGAGGATCAGTCCGTTGTTGCAGCCGAAGGTGGAGAGCAGGATCGCCACCGCCATGATGGCCGCCGCGCCGGCCCCCAGTGCCACCTCGACCGCGGCGGTGCCGACCCGATCCTGCGCGGCATACTGCAGGCCGCGCGCCAGAACATCGGTCCCGTTCGGATCGCCGTAGAACGGAAGGAGGTTCAGGTAGGCCACGTTGGCCAGGATGTACAGCGCGGTGACCAGTCCGGTGCCGATCGCCAGTGCGCGCGGCAGATTCCGGACCGGATCTCTCACCTCGGCGGCCGCGAAGGTGACGTTGTTCCACGCGTCACTGGAAAAGAGCGAGCCCACCATGGCCGCGCCGATCACCGGCAGTACCGCGATGGTCCAGTCGCCCGTGCCCCAGAAATTGGAGAAGTTGACCGCGGCAACGTCCGGCTGACGGAAAAGAGTAAGGCCGAACAGCACCAAGACCGCGAGGGCTCCGACCTTGGCCACGGTGAAGACGGTTTGGATCGCGGCGCCCAGCCTCACCCCGCGGATGTTGAGGGCGGTCAGGACCGCAATCATGACCATCGCCACTACGCGCTGATTCGACAGGCCGAGCTGGATGGCATCCGCGGCACCCGGCAGGCGCACCTGGCCGAGCGGAAGGAAGACATCCGGGGTGACACCGGGAATGAGGACACCGAGGAAGCGGGAGAAGGCCACCGCTACGGCCGCGATGGTACCGGTCTGGATTACGGTGAAGAGGGTCCAGCCATAGAGGAACCCGGCGGCGGGCGAGAGTCCGTCCCGAAGGAAGACATATTGTCCGCCCGCCTTTGGCATCATGGCGGCGAGCTCGGCGTACGCCAGCGCGCCGGTAACCGTCATGGCCCCGGTAATGACCCACACCAGCAGCAGCGCGCCGGGACCCCAGTCGGACACCTGTCGTCCGATGTCGGCGGAGACGATGAATATCCCGGACCCGATCATCGAGCCGACGACCAGGGAGATGGCGGCCAGAGGACCTATGCCGCGAATGAACTCAGAGGGGCTGGAAGTGGCGGTGGGAGGAGCCTGGCTGGGCGCAGCCATCAGGATGACAAGTTCCTGGGCTTCTGCTCTATCTCTCGCGGCGTGCTTTCCGCCGCCTTGACCGCCTCATCCACCACCGCCTGCCCCGCGGCAGCCAGACCCTTCATGACCTTCGCCGCGCTGTCCATGAGGCCCATGGTGCCGGTGATTGCCTGGATCGGCAGCTTCCCCGCTCGCATCGTGTTCTCGACGGTCGAGGTGATCCTGGAGAGCAGACCGTCGGGCTGGGATCGCTCGGCGTACTTGCTGTCCAGAAACTCGACAAAATCGAGGATCTGATAGCCGCGTTCATCGCTGGCCGCGTCCAGCAGGCGGATGATTCTCTGTTTCAGGAGGTCGTTCATTGGTAACCAAAAGTGATGTATCTCGGTGAGTTACGCCATCAGACCCTGACTCCGGACTCCCGACTATTCCACCCGCGACACCAGCTCGACGACCGGCGTGGCCAGAAAGCGAGTTCGTGGAGCCCTGATCGTGACCCGCAAGGTCAGCTCCTGCAGCGCCTGGAGCGACCGGAACTCGTTCGCCTGCGCCCCGGTGACGGTCACGTACACGAAGCCGGGCTCAGGCAACGGTCCTCGGGTGAGCAGGTAAGGCCGGCCCTTCGGGATCTCGATACGCAGCTCATCGGCGGTCTGCACCGCAATCAGCTCCAATCGCCAGTCTACGGTCCGGCCGATGTAGCGGGCTGGGTCGGCACGCACTTCGGCGGCCGTGACCGCGCCAAGGGAAACATCGGAGCCGGGTGCGAGATCACCGTCCCGGATCCAGCCCTCGAGCTGCACCCGAACCCAGTCCCCGGAGCGCCCGACCACGCGAGCGGGCGCGCCCGGCTGAAGGGTGGCGAACCGGCTTCCGTCGGGCGCCGCAAACAGGGCCGCCTCCCGGACGACCTGGCCTCGCCCGGTGTCAACGCGAGCCGGCTCGGCCGGCGCCGGAGCCGGGGCCTGCGGGGGCAACGCCCCAGACTCCACCGGCTCGTTCAAGTCGGGCTCTACCGACGCCGAGGGCTCCGGCTCTGGGGCTGAGGGAGCCACTGGCTTAGCGGAGGACCCCTTCACCGCCCCGCGGGGCACCCAGCCGGTTCGGCTTACCCGAGTCCAGGCACCGCGTACCTCCTCCCGCCGAAGGAGGGTCCCGGTGCGCACCCGGCCCACTATTCCAGCGTTCGGGGCCGATCGGATGTTCTCGCCGCTCGTGGCCGTGACCACCAGATCGAAACCGTCACGGGTGGTCTTTTCGATGGAGCGGTTGAAAATCCACCCTTCGACCACGACCTCGTGCCAGTCGCCCAGGGTCCGTTTCGGCTCCACCGAGGTGCCCGCGGGGAGGGATACGAGCTCGATACCTTTCGGCTCCTTCCGCAGCCTGGTAGCAGTCGAGATCTCCCTTGCCTGCTGGGCCCGGATGGTGGGGGCAAATAGCAGAAAGACCGCTACAGCGCAGGCTGGTAGCCAACGCAGCCCGGGACTAGATTGCGGCGCGTAAATCACGATGGCGCATTGTAGAACACGCGGAGACCCATGTCAAACGGAAGCGCCCCCGGGGTGGTCCTGGTGGTCCTGGACGGCTGGGGTTACCGGCAGGAGCGTGAGGGCAATGCGATCGAGTTGGCATCCACCCCCACCTGGCACCGGCTGTGGAAATCCTACCCCCGGACTCTGCTCGATGCGAGCGGATTGGCCGTGGGTCTTCCCGAGGGGCAGATGGGAAACAGCGAGGTGGGTCATTTGAACCTGGGGGCCGGCCGGGTGGTGCCGCAGGACCTGGTACGCATCTCCCAGAGCATCCAGAGCGGAGAGTTCTACGCGATCGATCCGCTGGTGCGGCTCTGCACCAGCCTCAGGCAGAGCGGCGGCACCCTTCATCTTGTAGGCCTCCTCGGCCCCGGCGGGGTCCACGCCCTCGATCGCCACCTCCTGGCGTGTGTCGAGCTCGGCATTCGCCACAAGGTCCAATCCATCGCCATCCACGGGTTTCTCGATGGCCGCGATTCGTCGCCCACCCTGGGCGCGGAGGTGGTCCGTACCCTGCTCCTGGACATGCGCCGGATCGCGGGACCCAGAGTGGACATCGCGACGCTCACCGGGCGGTACTACGGGATGGATCGGGACCGCCGGTGGGAACGGACCCAGCTGGCCTATGAAGCCATGGTCCACGGCCGTGGCACTCCGGTCGAGCATCCAGTCCTGGCGGTACAGGCAGCCTACCAGCGGGGCGAGACCGACGAATTCATCCACCCGCTGGTTCACGTCCGCAAAGGCGCCCCGGTGGGAACCATGCGGGACGGGGACGGAGTGTTCTTCTTCAATTACCGCAGCGACCGGATGCGGCAGATCGTGGCCGCGCTGGCGGTGCCCGGGTTCGACGCCTTTGAGGTGCGGGACCGGCCGCAGGTATCCTGCGTGACGATGACCCAGTACGACCAGACCTTCGCCATCCCGCAGGCGTTCCCTCCGTTCAGCCTTGCCCGCATTCTGGCCGAGGTCCTGGCCGACAAGGGGCGCACCCAGCTCCGGACGGCGGAGACCGAGAAGTACCCTCACGTCACCTACTTCTTCAACGGTGGCTACGAGCCGCCGTACCGCGGAGAGGAGCGTTGTCTGATCCCATCCCAGAGGGTAGCCACCTACGATCTCGCGCCGGAGATGAGCGCCGCCGGTGTCACCGATGTCCTGTGCCGCGCCATCGAGGCGAAGTCGCATGACTTCCTGCTCTGCAACTATGCCAACGCGGACATGGTGGGTCATACCGGCGTCCTGCCGGCGGTGATACGGGCGGTCGAAACGGTGGATCGGTGCCTCGAACGGGTGCTCATCAGTGCGGAAAAGGTCGGCTCCAGCGTCCTCGTCACCGCGGACCATGGCAATTGTGAAATGATGATCGACCCGGCCACCGGCGGGGTTCACACCGCGCACACCATGAACCCAGTTCCGCTCGTGGCCATTCGGCCGGAGGCGTCCGAGCTCCGCACCGGTGGCTCACTTCGGGACGTAGCCCCCACGGTACTGGGTCTCATGGGTATCGACCAGCCGGCAGAGATGACCGGCCGCGACCTGCGGGAGTGCGATTGATGCAAGTTAGATCCTTCGCTTTTCTCAGGATGACGGTTTTAGCGGCACTCTGGGGCCCCACCTTGGCTCTCGCCCAGGTAGGCCACTCCCCCAGTGGCTCGCCGTTTCGGGACATCCGGAAGGGGCACACGCTCACCGCCATCGGCGGGTACTTCGGCGGGAGCGGGGGTCAGTTCAACATCGGACCGCACAAGGGCGAGGTGTTCGGCGGCCGCTACGACATCCGCACCGGCAGCACTCTTCAATTGGGAATCGGCGTGGCTCGGGGCAACCTGGACCGGTTCATCGTGAACCCGTTCGTGCTGCTGGCAAACCGCAG
>JBDTTD010000180.1:0-5341 GCA_039930805.1 Gemmatimonadales bacterium
AACAGAACTCGGCTTACGGCTCGACCAGCAGCAGCCCCCCGGAGATATCCCGGGGGGTTGTTGGTTTTGGGGGTGGCTGGCGGTACCTTTTCCAGTCCCACGGCCTCCTATTTTGGGGATACAGATGCTGCCACGTTCCGCCGGTTTCACCGCGCTCGCCGCCGCTGTCCTGGTCCTTCCCGCCGGAGACTCGGCGCCGACCACCATCAAGTACCGTATCGATCAGTCGCTGTCCCAGGAGATCGACGCAACCGCCGCGGGTGCGGCGAAGCAGAGCATTTCCTTTACGACCAGCAGCTTCATCACGGTGACTCTCGCCGACAGCGCCGGCGGCAAGACGATGCGGGTCGTGGTGGACTCGGTACGGGGCGACAGTGCCACTCCGATTCCGGCCGCGGTGCTCGATAGCGCGCGCGGCGCCCAGTTCCAGGGCTTCGTGGAGAAGTCGGGTAAGCCGCTCGGCCTGACGCCGGTCACCGGCACCTCGGCCGCCGCCCAGATCCAGGGCCTGTTGAGCGACTTCTTTCCCTGGGTCAGACCGGGACTCAAGGTCGGGGACAGCTGGGCCGACACCACGGCCCGGGTCAACGGCGAAGGGGCCGACAGCGTAACCGTCCGGAGAGTCAGCGCCTACAAGGCCGCGACAAACGAGACGCGAGGCACTCGCAAAGCGGTCCGGATTACCGAAAACTTCACCTCATCGGTGGCGGGCACCCAGCCGACTCCGAGTGGCCCGGCGCGCATCGAGGGCAGCGGCAGCGGCAAGGGAGCCTACTACGTGGCCAGCGATGGCCGTTATCTGGGAGGGGACTGGCAGCAGCAGTCTTCGCTGAAGATCTCGGGGTCGTTTGCGCCGCAGCCGCTCCCGATCACCATCGTGCAGAAGATCAAAGTCACCACCCTCAAGTGACCGGGAAGATCCTGTGAAGCTCATATTGGCCGTAGTGGCGTCGCTGGTGCTGGCCGGCTGCGGGTCGAGCACGTCCGCTGCAGGCAAGCCGGGTGCTCCCACTCCGGAGCCAGCCCCACGTCCGCCAGGCACCCCGGCACCGACCGGGGTCATCTACCGGCCGATTCGAAACGCGGGATACACGCTGCAGCGGCACGACAGTCTCGCACTCCAGCTGCCGGGCGGCGCGAGTCAGCAACAGATCATCGACCGCACCGCGTATCTGAACCTGACACTGGTCCCGGATACCACCGGGTACCAGGTAACCATCGTGCTCGATTCATTACAGGCAAGCGCCGGCGGGGTTCCGGCCGTGCTGGACTCGCTGGTCCCAGCCTGGGGAACCCGGTGGACCGGCAGGCTCACAACCGAGGGCAAGCTCTCGACGCTGACCGCCGATCGCTCCACCACGCTGGGAGATCAGGTGGGACCCACGCTGCGTGGTCTGTTCCCCTCATTACCACCGGGTGGGGTGCGGACCGGCATGGAATGGACCGATACCACCGACGTTCCGATCAGGGCGGACGCTTTCGACGCAACCGAGCATGGGATCACGAGCTATCGCGCGGTCGATAGTGACGATCCGCGGGCCAAGAAGGCGATCAAGCTGGAGAGCAGTGGGTCGTACGAGCGAACGGGAAAGGGCGTGCAGTTTCAGCAACAGCTGGAGATGTCCGGCAGCGGCACCCGCACTGCGGTCCACTATCTAAGCCAGGATGGCGCCCTGCTTTCGGCCCGGGGCAGCGATGTAGGCGACATGACGATCTCGGTACCGGCAGTGGGTCAGACCGTGCCGGTGAAACAGGCCGGGATCTACGTCGTCACGGCGATTCCGATACCGAAGCGGTAGGCGGCTCCGCTTTGGCCTCGCGCTGCATCAGAGTCAGACGCTCGATGCGATCGACAGCGCCCACCCTGATCCGGCCGAGCGCGCCGCTCAGCCGCTGGCGAACCTGAGCCCCGCGCTCGGGAGTGAGTAGCGCGGCGACACCCGCGCCCACCAGCAAGCCGGCCACGGCAATGATCTGCTTCTCCCGCCGGGATTGATTCTTTCGTCTCCGAAGCTCACGCCGAAGCTGAGCCACGGTGTCCGCCGCCTCACTCTGAAGGCTCCGCAAGCCGCGCCCGACGCGTTTCCGGGTCTCGCCGCCTTCATCCGGAGCCAGGAGAATGGCCGCGCCGGCACCCAGGGCGGCCGCCAGAACCGCCAACGCGACAAAGCCGCCACGCTCGCCGGTCGGCGAGTCGTTTGCTGTTCCGTTTTCCTGATTGGTACTGTCTGACATAAGACCTCCATATCCTCCCGACTCCTGACTTCCCACTCCCAGCTTCTAATCCACGAGCCGCAGGGGCATCACCAGGGCAAGATAGCTTGCCGGATCATCCCAGCCCACCGGCTCACACGTCGCGGCCCGCTCAGGGGCCTTGAAGGTCATCCTGACCTCATCGGTGGGAATGTATTTCAGGATCTCGAGCAAGTAGGCCGCGTTGAAGCCGATCTCGAGCGGATCGCCCTCATAGCTGACGTTGAGCTCTTCCTGGGCCTCGCCGAGGTCTGGGGTCTGAACCGAGAGCTTGCACGATCCGTTGGCGAAGGCCATCCGGATCCGATGGGTCTGGTCGCTGGCCACGATACTCATCCGGCGCAAGGCGGCAGTCAGCGCCGACTTATCCGCCGTCGCCACCTTGTCGTTCTCGCGCGGAATTACCTGCTCGTAGTTGGGATACGGCCCTTCGATCAGGCGGGTGAAGATCTGGGTGGTGCTGGACCGGAAGCCCAGATGGTTCTCGCTGCGGGCGATCTCCACGATCTCCTCGGTGCCGAAGAGACGCCGGATCTGCTCCAGCGCCTTGGGCGGCACGATCAGATCCGCCTGCGATGCTCCGCTCGCTTCGACCGTGGGCACATCCATCCGGGCCAGCCGGTGGCCGTTGGTGGCCACCATGCGCATCCGCTCCGGCCGGAGCTCCCACAACACGCCGTTGAGGATCGGGCGGCTTTCCTCGGTGCTCGCGGCAAACGCGACGTGGCCGATGAGCTTCTGCAGCTCCCGGGAGGAGGTGCGCCAACCACCCTCGAACTTCACGCTGGGGAATGCGGGAAACTCCTCCCGCGGCAAGCCGAGCAGCTTGAACCTCGAGCGGCCGCACTCGATCGTCACCCGCTGCTCTCCGGAGGCGGTCAGGCGGATGGCAGCGCTGGGCAACTCGCGCACGATCTCGACCAGCTTGCGGGCCGGCAGAGTGATGGCGCCTTCCTGATCGACCGATGCCGAGACGGTGGTGCTGACCGAGACATCCAGGTCGGTGCCTGAGAGTCGGATTCCGTCCTTCGTTGCTTCGAGCAGGATATTCGACAGGATCGGCAGTGTTGTTTTGGCGGGTACGCTGGCCGCCACCGCAACGAGACCTTCCTGGAGTTGCTCCCGCGTGATCGTGAGCTTCATTCCGCTCCTCAGGATGCTATGAACAAGTACTACTCTTCCATATTAAAATACTTAGTAGCAGTAGTAGAGGGTCTGGATATGTGGAGCGCCGCTACAAGAAGTCTGCGGGTCCGCACTTACGACCACTCGGCACTGTCTACAGCATGTGTACGATGGGGACGGTGCCTGCCCGCTCTGCCACGATCTCCACTACAATCCAGAATTCCCACAGTCCGACAATCTCGCGGGGATTATTCTGCGCACAACTCCTGGCGCGCGTGCTCCACCCGCTCGCGAAAGCTACGATCGCGCGACATCTGGCGGCTCACTTTGTCCACGCTGTGAATCACGGTCGAATGATCCCGGCCGCCGAACGCCTGACCGATCTCGACCAGCTGCATTTCCAGGAGCTCGCGCGCCAGATACATCGCGATCTGCCGCGGGACCGTGAGTGTTTTGATTCGCGCCTTCGATCGGAGACCCTCCGGGGTCACCCCCCACCGCCGGGCCACGACTTCCTGCACCTTGTTGATGGATGGCAGAGCCTTCGGTGCGGCCAGGCCATCCTCGCCCGGGCGGATCTTGTCCGAGAGGGCCTCGCGGGCCAGCTCGATCGACACCTCTTTGTGCTTTAAGGACGCGAACAGCAGCAACTTAATGATACAGCCCTCGAGCTCCCGCACGTTGGAGCGCACATGCTCGGCGATGAACCGGAGCACATCGTCCGGGATGGTGAGCTCGAGATGGTCCTGTTCCTGCTTCTTCCGCAGGATCGCGATCCGGTGCTCCAGATCAGGCTGCCCGATGTCGGCCACCATGCCCCACTCGAAACGACTCACCAGCCTGGCCTCGAGACCGGGCAGCTCCTTGGGCGGCCGGTCCGAGGTCAGCACGATCTGCCGGTTCCCCTCGTAGAGCGCGTTGAACGTGTGAAAGAACTCCTCCTGGGTCATTTCCTTGCCTTCCAGGAAATGCACGTCGTCCACCAGGAAGAGGTCCACGTCGGTACGGTAGCGCCGGCGGAACTCGGGCATGGTCCGGCTATGGATGCTTTCGATGACCTCGTTGATGAACTGCTCGGCGCCCACATAGAGCACCCTGGTGTCGGGATGCCGTTCGCATACTGTGTGGGCGATGGCTTGCATGAGGTGGGTCTTGCCGAGCCCGGTGGCCCCGTAGATGAAGAGGGGGTTGTAGGTCTTGCCCGGCGATTCGGCGGCCGCATGGGCTGCCGCGGCAGCGAGCTCGTTGGATTTTCCGATAACGAACGTATCGAAGGTGTAGCGCTCGTTGAGCGGCTGCGTGCTCGGGTTGACCTGCGTGCCGACGGCTATGGGCACCGAGGGCGCCACGAAGAAGTCCATCTGCGGCCGCTTCTGCCGATCCTCGTTGACCCGGAACACCACGGACGTCGGCTGCCCCAGGACAGGCTCGGCCAGCCGGGACAAGAGCGTCGCGTGCTTCGTCTCATTCCATTCCACCGCGAACTGGTCGGGTGCCCCGATGATCAGGCGGCCCTCGTCGAGGGCGATCGCCTCGGTGGGCTCGAGCCACGTCCGGATCGTGTGGTCTGGAAGTTCGCGATGCGCCTCGTCGAGGATGCGCTTCCATGCGTCTTTTGCGGACAGCTGCATCGGTACTCGAAAACGGAAGGGATTTTTTCTAGGGCGAGAGATGTTACGGGCGGGTTGTGGAAAAGTCAATCGGGGCTTGACAGGTGAAGGACGGGAAGGATGGAAGGAACCGAAGAACAACTCCTCATCCCGAGCAAAGTGAGGGACCTACTCCACGCTTCCTGAACCGCGAAGAAGGTCCCTCGGTCGCCTTCGCGTCCTCGGGACCAGGAGTTTCCTCTGACCTTCCCGTCCTTCCCGTCTTTCCCGACCTCTCAACTTGACCTAAATGCACGGACACGACTAACTTCCCCGGCTCACTTGGGAGGATTTTTCGGATGAAGCCGTCTTAT
>JBDTTD010000181.1:0-5293 GCA_039930805.1 Gemmatimonadales bacterium
GTGGCATCGGCCCGGCTGTCGGCCGCTCCGGCGTATCGCGTTGCCGGCAGCTCGATGCCTGCCTCACGGTACACGCCGGTCATCCGCTCTACCGCGCCGTGGGTCAGGATCGGTCCGATGGCGGGCTCGAGGCCGGCGAGAAGCCGCTGCGCCTTGCCCAGCGCGTAGCCCAGCAGGAGGCTGGTCTTGCCGGCCGCGACGTTGGCTCGCCACCAGGTGTTGATCTCGGCGAACACCTCGGCCTGACTGGGCCAGCGATAGATCGGCAGTCCGAAGGTGGACTCGGTCACGAAGGTGTGGCAGCGAACCGGCTCGAAGGGCGTGCAGGTCGGATCGGGATCGGCCTTGTAGTCGCCCGAGACTACCCACACCTCGCCTCCGTGCTCGATCCGCACCTGGGATGAGCCCAGGATGTGACCTGCGGGATGAAGTGAGATTGTGGTGCCGTTGAGGTCCAGGGTCTCGCCATACTCGACACCGCGAATTGCCGCCCCGGGCTCCAGCCTTGCCTGCAGCACCCTCACTCCCGGCGCGGATGTCAGGTACGCGCGCGAGCCCCAGGCGGCGTGGTCAGCGTGCGCGTGAGTGATGACGGCGCGGTCGACCGGTTCCCAGGGATCGACGAAGAAGTCGCCGGCTTCGCAGTAGAGTCCGAGCTGGGTGAGGGAGAGGAGGGACATGCTGGAAAAATATGACGGAGAGGAGGGACCTACCGCCTGTGTTCGTACGTCCCCATCAGCGTGCCCTGTCCCAGGATATGCTGCTCCATGGCTTGTTCCAGCTCCTCTCGGCTGGCACCGGGCGGAAGATTCAGCATAATGTCGAGCGCGTAGAGCCGGAAGAAATATCGGTGTGGCTTCCCGGGAGGAGGGCAGGGGCCGGCGTATGCCATGTCGCCTGCGGTATTGCGACCCTGGCGGGCGCCCGAGGGAGTCTCCGGCAGGGTAGGGACCGCCTGGTTCAGCTCTACCACTCCCGCAGGCACGTTGTATAGCACCCAGTGCACCCAGGTTCCCCGAGGGGCATCGGGGTCTTCGCAGATCAGGGCAAAGCTACGGGTCTCGATCGGGGCATCGGCCCACCCGAGCGGCGGGGAAACGTCGTCGCCCTCGCAGGTGAACCGGACCGGGATCTTCTCACCGTAGGGAAAGGCCGGCGAGGTGAGTTGGATCTGGCCCGGACTGCTGGCGGTACTCATCCGTTCCTCCCCGCTTCGATCCAAAGCCGCACCGCCATGAGTGCGATGAACAGGGCGAACATTCGTTGCAGGGTGGCCGCGGGCACCACTTGTGCCAGTCTGGCCCCGCCCCAGGCGCCGAAGAAGAGGCCCAGGGCAATGAACAGCGAGGCCCGGATCTCGAAGTGGCCGCTCTTGTAGTAGGTGAGGACGCCGAGCAGTCCGACCGGGAGCAGGAGCGCACCGAGCGAGGTGCCGAGTGCCAGCTTGGTGGGGAATTTGGCGAAGAAAATCAGGGCCGGGACGATCAGAATCCCGCCTCCGACCCCGAAGAGTCCCGACAGTACTCCGGCAGCGAGACCGATGGCAAGGTACAGGGGCTCCATGGACGGCATTCTCCGTTGGAGGGATCACAGGGTGAGGAATAGTAAGCTTTGATGTCGGCTACTGCCTATTGGGTGTGGGCTATTGGCTATTGGTCTTCGCTATTAGCATGTAGCTGGTAGCGGTCAGTCAGACCGCTGATCGCCCAACAGCTAATACCCAACAGCCATTTGCCCCTAGCCCATAGCTCATAGCTGATAGCCCCCTGGAGACGACGATGATCGAGAGGAGACAAGTGCGAAGGGTCACGCCGGTCGTGGTGGCGGCCGCCCTCTTGCTGGTGGGGATCGACGTGGTCGGGGCGCTGACCGGCAAGCCGCTCGGCTTCCCTTATTCGCCGCTGGGAGTGGTGTCGCTAGTGGTGTATGTCCTGGTGGGCTTTGTGGGTGCCTGGCGCGCGAGCCTTGCCGCGGGTGTTCTGGCCGCCGTGTGCGTGGGCTTCCTCGACGCCACAGTTGGTCCGCTCGCCTCGTGGCTGGCCGGACCGGGGTCGCTGGACCAGGCCTTCACCGAGCCCCGCATCTTTGCCTACGCCATCACGGTCGGAACCGGCACCGCGCTGGTCGCCGGTCTGGTGGGCGCGGCGGCCGGCAGCTGGCTCGAGCGCCGCCGAGCGACCCGGGGCTCCGGGGTGGTCTCTCACTGACGGCACGCGTTCCGCCGTGTGAGTGCCGTCACAGAAGACTGATGGCAAATCGTCAGTTTCTTAATGCATACCAGTCAGGAGTCGGGAGTCGCGAGTCGGGCCATAGACTCGAGTGTTCTTCGAGCCTTTTACCCCGCTCCTGCCTCCCGACTCCCGACTCCCAACCCGGGAGGGACAATGGGTAGCAAAGTGTTCATTGGCGGCATAGCGGTTGGAGCCGGAATGGTGTACCTGCTCGATCCGGAGCGAGGCCCGACCCGCCGGCAACGGCTGAGCCACAGACTCCAGCCGATTGTCGATGAGGTTCGCCACGCGCTCGAGGCCGGCCAGCCGCAAACACCAGACTTTGGGACGCAAGCCTACGGCTCACGGATCGGGGATTTAGAGGGCCTGGGCGAGGCAACGCTGGAAACGATCGCCGGCGGCGGACGCTCATCGGAAGCCAGTGGCACCGCCCTTAAGATGGCGGGCGGCCTGCTCGCGCTCTACGGGCTCACTCGCCGTGGCAAGCTGGCTACAATCCTTCGAACTCTGGGCACCGGCCTGCTGCTCGATTCGGCACGACGAGGGCGTCTCGCTGTGCCCGGGCTTGCTCCTGCCGACCGCAGGCGCGCCGTGGATGTCCAGAAGACACTCTATATCGATGCGCCGATCGATCAGGTGTACGCCTTCTGGAGCAACTACGAGAACTTCCCGCTCTTCATGTCGCACGTGCGGGAAGTGAAAGACCTGGGAGGTGGGCGATCCCACTGGAGCGTCAGCGGACCAGGCGGTCTGCCCATCGAGTGGAGCGCGGTGCTGACTCAGCAAGCCCCGGAGGAAGTGATCGCCTGGAGAAGTGAGGCGGGTTCCATGCTGGAGAACGCCGGGATCATTCGCTTTGCCCAGGCCGGAACCGGGACTCGCGTGAACCTGCGTTTCTGCTACCACCCACCGGCCGGCGGTGCCGGCGAAGCGGTGGCCCAGCTGCTCGGCTCGGACCCGAGGGCAAAACTGAACGAGGACCTCGGGCGCATGAAATTACTGCTCGAGGGCACCACGAGGAGTGGAACGCATGGCAAAGAATCTCAGCCGTAAGTTCGCCACCATGTCGGAGGACGATCGCGCCCGCTTCGAGCTGGAAGAGAGGGAGGGGTCCAAGGACCGCCCGGCAGAGCTGGACTTCGAGGAACCACGGGACCCCGAGCGGATGGGCGCCCATTACGCCAATCCGAAGGAAGAAATCGCGGACCCTAGCCACCGCGATGGCATGGCGGCCCTGCTGGACGACGATGCCCACGAGCGAGCGGTCAAGAAGGCCGGCCGCAAGCGGAAGGCTTCAGAGCCGAAATCGGGGGCTGGGGAGTGAAGAGACGGAGGAGAACGGTTTCGAAGAGGTCGTTAGCCGCTGCCGCGGGAGTATCGCTGTGGGCAGCGCGCCGGCTGAGGAAGTATGGCTACAGCCTGAGGGGAAGGACGGTTCTGATAACCGGCGGTTCCCGCGGGCTCGGGCTGGCCCTGGCGAAGCAGATGAAAGACGAGGGCGCCCGGGTGGCGATCTGTGGCCGGGATCCCGAATCGCTCGAGCGGGCGATGCAGTCGCTCGCTAAGACCGGCCCCGGGGTTATGGCCGTTCAAGCCGATGTTACCGACCCTGTTTCGGTCACCGAATTGATCGATGAGGTGCGCCGGAGACTGGGACCGATCGACGTGCTCATCAACAACGCCGGTGTCATCGAGGTCGGGCCGGCCGTCACGATGTCGGTGGCTGACTACGAGGAGGCAATGGCCACCAACTTCTGGGGGATGCTCTACCCCACGCTCGCCCTTCTCCCGGAGATGCGGGCCCGTCGCTCGGGACGCATTGTGAATATCACCTCGATCGGTGGCAAACTGGGGATCCCCCATCTTCTGCCTTACACCGCGAGCAAGTTCGCCGCAGTGGGCTTTTCGCAGGGGCTGCGCGCGGAGGTTGCGGCCGACGGCATCAAGGTCGTAACGGTCTGCCCCGGGCTCATGCGAACCGGGAGTCCGCGCAACGCCATCTTCCGGGGTCGGCACCGTGCCGAGTACGCGTGGTTCAGCATCAGCGACGCGCTGCCCGGCCTCTCGATCAGCGCGGAGGCTGCCGCTCGCCGAATCGCGGCCGCGTGCCGCCGGGGCGATGCGGAGGTCCTGTTCCCGATCCCTGCCCGGGTGGCCGCCGTGGTGAATGCGGTCGCGCCGGGGCTCACCGCGAGCATCCTGTCTGCGGTAGACCGCTTGCTGCCGAGTCCGGATGGCGGCTCACATGGACGGCGCACAGGCGCGGAAAGCCAATCCCGGTTCTCCCCTTCATGGCTCAGCTGTCTCGGGGATCGGGCCGCGAAAAAATACAACCAACTCGCATAGGAAGGCTTCATGGCATCGACACACAATGGCTCGAGCGAACGGTGGGAAAATCTCCGAAGGCATAAGGGCGGGAAAGAGGCAGAGGTGGGGAAGACAGAGCGTCTGGTCTCCGGTCTTGCCGGCGTAGCATTGGTGGCGTTGAGCCTCCGCAAACGGCGACTTCGGCCCGTCCTGTTTCCCCTGGCCACCGGGCTGATTGCCCGGGCGCTCACCGGGCGTGGTCCAGCCAAGCGCGCGCTGGCGGGACTCACCCGCCGGGAGAGGGGGGATAGTCCGGTCACGAGCGTTGGCCGGGGGCAGGGAACCAAGGTGGAACAGAGTGTGATCATCAATCGCCCGGTAATCGAGGTCTACCGCTTCTGGCGAAATTTCGAGAATCTGCCGCGCTTCATGGATCATCTCGAAGCCGTCACCGTGATTGATGAGAACCGTTCGCGATGGGTGGCCAAGGGACCGGCCGGCACCCGGGTGGAGTGGGATGCCGTCATCCACAACGAGATCGATGACGAGCTGATCGCCTGGCGGTCGCTTCCCGGGTCCGAGATCGGCAACGCAGGTTCGGTGCACTTTACGCCTTCGGACGACGGGACGACTACCGAAGTTCGCGTGGTCTTGAGCTACGAGTCTCCGGCTGGCAAGGTGGGTGTCGCGGTCGCCAGGCTGCTCGGCGAGGAGCCCTCGAAGCAGGTAGCCGAGGATCTGCGCCGGCTCAAGCA
>JBDTTD010000182.1:0-5287 GCA_039930805.1 Gemmatimonadales bacterium
CCGTTGACATCAATGAGCCGGCGACAAAGCTTTCCCCGGACCGCCGCTCTCTACCTCAGATTCGGACCGAAGCATGCCTGACCCTTTATCGCTGAATGTCCAGCACCTCAAAGCCTCCGAGACGGTCGCGATCAGCAACGAGGCCAAGCGCCGCAAGGCCGCCGGAGAAGACGTCCTCGATCTCGGCGTGGGCGAGCCGGACTTCGACACCCCGCCGGCCGCCGCGCAGGCCGGCATCCAGGCCATCCAGAAGGGGATGACCCGGTATCCGCCCAATGTAGGAATCGCGGAGCTCCGGGCCGGGATCGCCAACCAGCTTTCGATCATGTCGGGTGGCCGTGCGGTCAACCCCGACAACATCATCGTGAGCTCGGGATCGAAACAGTCGATCTTCAACGCCTGTTTCACGCTCTTCGGGCCCAAGGACCGGGTCCTGATTCCGTCACCGGCCTGGGTCTCGTACCCCCAGATCGTCCACCTTACCCGGGCGGAGCCGGTCCTGGTTCCCGGCGATCCGGATTGGGGCCTCAAGGTCAGCGTGAAGGACCTGGATCGGTCCAGCCACAAGCTGACGCGCGGCATCATTCTCTGTTCCCCCTGTAACCCCACGGGGGCGGTGTACACCCTCGCGGAGCTGAAGGCCATCGCCGAGTGGGCCAAGAAGAATGACATCTGGATCATCTCGGACGAGATTTACCGCCGGATCAACTACGGCCCCGGCCCCGCGCCGTCGTTGCTGGACCTGCCCGACGAGCTGCTCGAGCGCACGGTCATCATTTACGGCGCGAGCAAGGCGTACGCCATGACCGGATGGCGGATTGGGGCCGCGCTGGCGCCACCCCACCTCACCAAGGCCATGGCGGCGCTCCAGTCGCACACGACCACGGGCGCCAATCATCCGGCGCAGTGGGCAGCCGCCACCGCGTTCACCGACGAGCGGGTGGACGCCGAAGTGGGCCGCATGGTGGCCGCGTTCCGCCGCCGGAGAGACTATCTGGTGGACCGCTTTCGCGCCGAGGCCCCCGGGATCGAGTTCGTCGAGCCGCATGGCGCCTTCTACTTCTTCTTCCGGGTGGATGGCATCCGGGAAGCCGATCCCGTCACCGGCCAGAGCTTCTGCGAGCAGCTGATGAAGCAGGAAGGTGTCGCACTGGTCCCCGGGGCCGCCTTTGCCGACGACCGCTGGGTTCGGCTGAGCTACTCGGTCTCCGATGCGGATCTGGAGATGGCGCTGGACCGGGTTCTACGCTTGATCCGGCGGCTCGAATCCGCCCGTGCGGCTTGAGGCGGTCACCATGAGCATGGATGCCCGCATCGAGCCGCTCAGCGGCCCGCTGCCGTCGATCAATTGGCGATGGGATCCCGAGACCGACATTCTCTCGGGCGCCTTCAAGGGCAATCGGAAGAGCGGTGGACTTACCGGCTCAGTGGAGCTGACCGATGCCGAGGGCTCGGTGGCAGTGCTGGACGTCAACAACGGGGTCATCTGCGGGGTCGACATGGTGGTGTGGCCCGAGGTGATCTCCGTGGCCGACCTCCACGTTCCGGTGAAGCTGACCGATGGGAGAGTGGTGCTGCCGGCCCGCCCTTCCCGGCCGGGGGTCGCTTCGCTCGAGGTGGATACCACCCTCTCGGTTCACACCAATGCCACGGAAAGCGTCTTCCACCTGCAGATCGGCCCGAAGCGGCCGGTGGAAGGGGTCAGGGCGGCCGACAACTTCTACGTGGAAGTGGATCAGCAGGGCGGGCTGGCGGGGTTCTGGCTTACCAACGTGCCGGCGTTCACGCCGTTGGAAGACGATTAGGCCGCCCGGTCGGACTCCGCGAGAAATCCACGTAACTGGCGGGAGACGAGGGAGGCGTAATAGCCGTCCTTCGCCAGCAGCTCGGTGTGGTTGCCCGACTCCGCGATCTTCCCATCCTTGATCACCACGATCCGGTCGGCGTCGCGCACCGTCGAGAGCCGATGGGCGATGACGAACGCGGTTCGCCCGCGGAGCAGGGTCCGGAGGGCCCGCTGGATCAGGTGCTCGGATTCCGTGTCTAGGGCCGACGTTGCCTCGTCGAGAATCAGGATCGGCGGATCCTTCAGCAGGGCGCGCGCGATGGCGATGCGTTGCCGCTGTCCGCCGGAGAGCCGGCTGCCCCGCTCGTAGACGACGGTGTCGTATCCCTCCGGCAGGGCCAGGATGAAGTCGTGCGCATGCGCCGCGCTGGCCGCCGCCTCGATCTCGGCCTGCGTCGCATCCGGCCGGCCGTAGGCAATGTTGGCTCGCACCGTATCGTTGAACAGATGCGCATCCTGGAACACCACACCGATCTGGCTTCGCAGGGAGTGCTGAGTCATGTCGCGGATATCGACGCCGTCGACGGTGATCGATCCCTCGGTGACGCGATAGAATCGCTGGAGCAGGGCGGAGAGCGTGGTCTTGCCGCTGCCGCTGGGTCCGATCAAGGCGATCGTCTCGCCCGGACGAGCCGTGATGCTGATGTCCTTCAACACGGCCGAGCCCGGCTGATAACCGAAGCTCACCTGGCGGAACTCCACCTCGCCCCGGATGGGCCGGAGATCGGCGGCACCCGGGCTGTCGGCGACGACGTCGTCCGCGTCCAGGATGTTGAAGATTGCCTCCAGGGAGACGGTGACCTTCCGGAGGGTCTGGTAGGTATTGGTGAGTCCCTGTACCGGACCGAAGAGCCCGCCGATGTAGCCTAGAAATGCGAGCAGCGTACCCACCGTCATCTCGCCCCGGGATATCAGGTAGCCACCCACCGCGAGGGCGATGAGTCGCGCGGCTGTCGCGGCGAGGGTGCGAAGCGTGCCGGTCAGATTGTCGGTGCGAACTCCCCGCCGTACCACTTCATTTCCCTCTTTCACCCCCCGCATGAAGCGCCGCTTCTCCTCTTCTTCCATGGCGAAGCCCTTAACCGTCATCATCCCGGCCAGCACCTCGTTGAACCGCCCGTAGATCGAGTTCCAGCGCTCGACCAGGCGGCGCTCGCGGTGCATCTGTTCCGGAGCGGCCCAGGCCCCGATCAGGGCCGGAATGGGGGCGATGATCATGACGGCGACCGCCAGCCGCCACTCCATCCGGAGCATGGCCGCTACCGAGAGCGCCAGATACAGCAGGGTAGGCAGGAAATTGAACGCGGTCTCACAGAAAGCGGTGACGCATCCGGCGATCCCGGCGTTGATCCGGTTCATGGTGGCGCCGATGGTCTCGCCCTGGTGGAACGACATCGGGAGCGAGTTGAGCTTGCTCATGACGGTTTCGCGAATGGTATAGTCCACCCCGAGCCTGACGTCCCAGCTGAGCACTCCGAGCCAGGCCTGGAGGCCGGCACGGGCCAGCTCGAGCACAACGAGGCCGGACATGATCATCCCCAGCCGGGCCATTCCGGTCCCATGTTCCAGGGCGTCGAAGAGGTATTTCATCAGCAGGGGGTCCGCCGCGCTCAGCGCCGCCAGCAGCAACGCGAGTGAGGTCACCCCGGTCAGAGTACGACGGTAGGGACGGACGAACTGCAGGGACCGCTTGGCTAGTTCGAAACCGGAACTTTGCATTTCAATCTTCGAGTGGGGGATCAGGCGAGCGCAGGTCTTCGGATGAGCAAGTTCAGTGCCCTAGCGCAGCCGGTGACGGCTGGTCAGGGAAGCGGGGGAAACGCGGTTAACTCTAAGGCGCTGGATGGGTTGCTCTACAACCAGTTAGCCGCCACTCACCTGCTCGAAGGGCACCATCGCGGATCTTTTCTTCCGGGTTACGAACCGGGTGGTGGTGTCCGTCGTGCCCCGCATCCTGCACGACAGAAGGTAGATTCCTGACCATGAATCTCCACTCTATTCGTCGCGCCGTTCGGGCCAGGGGCCTCACGCCGGCCACTCTGGTTCCCGAAGGCAGCAGTGCCCGGATAGAGGAGGCCTGCATCAGGCCGGCGCGCGTGGTGGAGGGAGAGTCCCTGCGGATGATCCCGATCGGCCCGCCCGAGGCCTGGCCCGGCTCGGTTGCCTATCTCGACGGCATCCAGCGGTCGGAGATCATCGCCTATGACGGCAGTGCCCCCATCGTGGTGGCGGAGATCGCGGCGGCCGTCCGCGAGCGGGAGGATCGCCGGCTGCACACGTCAGTGAAGGAACGGACGATGATAGCGCTGGGCCGGCCCTCAGCGTTGGCAGCGGCCGGCGATGCCCTGGCCGGGTTACAGACCATTCCGCTTCCCGAGGACGAGCCGCCTCACCCGCTGCGCGATCTGGTCAACGCCGGCCACGCCCTGGATCGCGCCCGCGGTGCGCTCGAAGTCGTGGTTGGCGACCGCTACCGGAACGGCTCCGATGGCTGGCTCGTGCTGGACGGCTCCCTGGCGGTGAGCCCCCGATGGGCAGCCGACCCTCGGATGGTGGCCATCTCGAAGAGTCACTCAGTCCTGCCGTTCGATGGCACCGACCTGGAGCAGTACCTGCGGCTGCCTTGCGCGCATCGCTCCTCAGTCTACGCACCCGCCACCCGGAGCATCGCGCCGGTACGCGCGTGGGGTCTTCGGCTGTGGCCCTGGGAAGGAAAGGACCTGCTGCACGGCCTGGTGCGGGTAGAGGTGGCTCCCGCCAACGAATCCACCGAACGGGCCAACGAGATCTCCCGCTGGATCCTGGCCGAACGGGCGCCGGTCAGCGCCCCCGACCGGCGCTGGGACCGGCTGCTCTACGGGATCTACAGCGTGGAGCAGTACTTGAAGGCGAGTAGGTAGCCGCCGCTTACCGCTCACCGCTAACGCTTGTACAATCCACCTATGAATCCAGCGTGTCCCCCCCTCGGCCGCGTCGTCGCCACCGAGCTCAAGCCCTCGACTCCTCACCAGTTCCACTTCTGGACCGCCCGCGAGTCCCCCATTGGGATCGGGGCCATCGTGCGGGTGGAAGAGAACGACCGCGTGGTGTTCGGCGTGGTCACCGACGCCTTTGCCTATTCCGATCTGATGACCCCGATGCATGCCGTCATCGGAGCAGACGGCGATCCTGTCGCTGCCGGTGCCGAGCCCACCACCCGGGCCGAGATCCGGCTCTTCACCGCTGCGGTGCTGCGGCAGATCCCCGAGGAGCCGCTCCAGCCGGTGCCGCTGGGGCCGGTCTGGCTCGCGTCCGACCGGGACGTTGTCCTGGCGCTCCGGATGGACGCCTACACCGGCGGCGAGCGGGGCACTGGAATTCCGGTGGGACTCTACGCTGCGGGCGGCCTCGAGGCGCCGGTCTATCTCGACTGCGATTTCCTGCTCGGTCCGGAAGCCGCGC
>JBDTTD010000183.1:0-5273 GCA_039930805.1 Gemmatimonadales bacterium
CGCCGGCGATCCTGGATTCGTAAGGGATTGAGTTCGTCAAGCAGATTGAGTGCCGGAGGCTCGGGCAGTCTTCCGGGTTCCGCGGCCGACCCGCATATTGGCGCTACGGCAGGCGGTCCCTTCGCATATTCGGTGCCCATCAGGAGGTGCGCATGACACAGGCCACGGCCTCACCCCAGGCCGCTACCCAGAAACGAGTGCCCTATCGGGTGCAGGTGCATCATATCGAGTGCTGTAACTGCAGTCACGGCTGTAACTGCCAGTTCAGTGGAATGACCGACAACGGTCCCTGCGAGCTCATGTTCGGCTTCGAGGTCATCGAGGGAAACTACGGCAGCGTTCCCCTCAAGGGGGCGCGCTTTGTGGTGGGAGGCAAGTATCCCGGCCCAATCCACGAAGGCAACGGCGCCATAGTCCTCTTTGTGGAGGAGAAGGCCAGCGACGCGCAGGTTGATGCCATCACCAAGATTCTCACGGGGCAGGCCGGTGGAATGCCCTGGGAGGCCTTGGCCGGCACGGTCGGCTCTTTCGAGGGGCCAATCAGGAAGCCGATCGAGATGACCGTGAACGGCAATCGTTCCGCCTTTCGGATCCCGGGCATCGTGGAGATGCGCCAGACGCCGATCAAGGATGTCGTTTCGGGGAACGAGAAGGAGATCCACGTCGTCTATCCCAAGGGCGGTTTCCTCTGGGACGATGGGAACATCTGCACGACGTCGGAGATGCGGATCAAGCAGGGGAAGGTGGCATTCGAGCACCCCGGCCACTACTCGGCCTATGCGGTGGCAAACTGGACCAACCAGTAATAGCCCGTTGAGCATCGAGGCCGCGCTTCGAAGGGACCGGCTCATCGTCCTCGCGGGTCTGCTCACGCTGGCGGCGCTCGCCTGGTGGTCCATCGTCCGCATGGCTGCCACGATGTCGGCCCACGCCGGCATGTCGATGCCAGTGGCTACGCACTGGGACGCCGGCGAGACGGCGGGGCTGGCGCTCATGTGGATCGTCATGATGGTCGCCATGATGATCCCCTCGGTGGCCCCGGTGGTCTTGCTCTTTGCCGGAGTCACCCGCAGGCGGCGGATGCAGGGCGTGCCGGCGGCGCCCGTCGCGGTCTTTACCCTGGGCTATCTCCTCGCGTGGACCGGCTACGCCATCCTCGCCGCCCTCACCCAGTCCGCCCTCCACTCCGCCGCCCTGCTCTCGCCCACGATGGCCGGCGCCACTCCCCTGCTCGGCGGGGCGATCCTGATACTGGCAGGGATCTACCAATGGTCGCCGCTCAAGGGAGCGTGCCTATCGCACTGCCGGTCCCCACTCGGATTTTTCTCGACCGAGTGGCGTGAGGGGGTGTCAGGCGCCCTCCAGATGGGATTCCGGCATGGCAGCTATTGCGTCGGATGCTGCTGGGCGCTCATGGCGCTGCTCTTCGTGGCGGGTGTTATGAATCTGCTGTGGGTGGCTGCGATCGCCGGCTTCGTGCTGGCCGAAAAGGTGGTGCCGAACGGCAGGCTGCTCGGCCGTATCACCGGGGCCGCGCTTGCCGGGCTCGGTGTGTGGCTAGTTGTTACTGCAGCCCTATGAATCAGAAGAAGTAAAACGCCACCGCCAGCATCCCGTAAACCACCAGAAGGTAGGCCCCCTCCAACCAGTTCGACTCGCCATCGAACACGATGGAAGAGGCAATCCACACGGCCAGGACGACGGCGGCAACCTCGAAGCTGGTGAAGGCGAGGTCCATCGGTTGGCCGATGACCAGCCCGAGAAAGACGAGCAGCGGCGCCACCAACAGCGCGACCTGCACGCTCGACCCCAGCGCGATGTTCACCACCAGGTCCATCCGGTTCTTGTATGCCATCAGCACCGCGGAGCTGTGCTCGGCGGCGTTGCCGATGATGGGCACCAGGATGATGCCGACGAAGAACTGGGACAGTCCCATCGCCTGGGTCGCCTTCTCTGTGCTGCCGACCAGCATCTCCGACATCATGCCGATGGCCGCCCCGGAGCCGAGCAGGACGAGGAGGCTTCGACGGGTGGACCAGGTGGCCGGCTCGACCTGCCCATCCGAGGTCGCGGCCATCACCGCGCGATGGGTCCAGATTGAATACACCAGCGACAGCGCGTACCCCAGGACGAGGAAGACCGCCACAAACTCGGACATGCGGACGGTGGCAACCCGGGCGGGATCCGGGTGCGAGGCGTGGAACAGCGCAGGCAGGACGAGGCCGGTGGCGGCGATGGCCAGCAACGGCACGTTCACTGTCGCCAGCTGCCGGTTGAACACCTGAGTCTTGTAGCGCAGTCCTCCGACGACCTGGGCAGCGCCGAGGACGAGCAGGAGGTTGCCGAGAATCGACCCGGTGATGGAGGCCTTCACCAGGTCGATCAAGCCTGCGCGCAGCGCAAAGGCGGCGATGATCAGCTCGGCCAGGTTCCCCAGCGTGGCGTTGAGCAAGCCGCCGATGGTCGCCCCGGTGCGGGCGGACAGCTCCTCGGTGGCGCGGCCGAGCAAGGCCGAGAGCGGGAGAATAGCCAGCGCGCTGAGCGCGAACACGGCGAGCGGCGGTCCGTGAAGCCATTCCGCCGCGAGCGCAATCGGAATAGCGGCGAGCAGCCAGTTCAGTTTGGACACAACGGACAAGATAGGGCGGATCGAAGGGGTGGCAAGTATATTTTCCGTAGTGGCTCGGCTGCGCGTCACCCCGGCGAAGGGGCAGAGCACCGATCCGGCAAGTATCAGGGGAGAACCGGTATGAGCGACCAACATACACGAACGCCGTCGGCCGTCGCCGGGGCGCAACAGACTGAGATTGCGGTCCTGGCTGGGGGCTGCTTCTGGGGCGTCGAGGAGATCCTGCGCGGCGTGCCCGGCGTGCTCGACACGGATGTCGGCTACACCGGCGGCTTTGTGGAGAATCCAACGTATGACGACACCCACGACAGCAAGTCGGGCCACGCCGAGGCGATCCGAGTGACGTTCGACCCCTCGGTGCTCAGCTACGAAGACCTGCTGGAGCAATGGTTCTTCAAGCTGCACGACCCGACCACGCTCAACCGCCAGGGGAACGACGTCGGGACCCAATACCGCTCGGCCGTCTTCCCCCAGACGCCGGACCAGAAGGCGGCTGCGGAGCGGGTAAAGGCGCGGGTGGAGGCTTCCGGCAAGTGGAAGCGCCCGATCACGACGAGCATCGAGCCCGCTTCAACCTGGTACAGCGCCGAGAGCTACCACCAGGATTACCTGCGCAAGCATCCCGGCGGATACAGCTGCCACTTCATGCGGGAGTAGTCACCAGTCGCCAGTCCTCGGTCGCCAGTAAGTTAGGGGCGGTTTGGAAGAAACGTGGTGAGAGCGCACCGGCGGAAAGGTCCGCTGCTTAGCGGGACCGGGAGACAACGTCGGTTTGTCGCAGCACGTACCAGCCGACGACGCCCGCCACGAGCGACGCCGCGAGAATGCCGAGCTTCGCGGCCGCGAGAAGGTCCGGCGCGCCGGAGAACGCCAGTCCGGCGATGAAGAGCGCCATGGTAAAGCCGATCCCCCCGAGCCAGGCAACGCCATGCACGGATCGCCAGCTGACGTCGGCCGGGAGGGTCGCAATCCCGGTCCGCACCGCAAACCATGAGAAGAGGGTGATTCCCAGTGGCTTGCCGACCACGAGACCGAGGACTATACCCAGGGTGACCGGGTTGGCCACCCCGGCCGCCAGCTCTCCTCCTCCCAGTGACACCCCGGCGTTGGCCAACGCGAACAGCGGCATGATGCCGAACGCGACGAAACCGTGGAGCGTGTGCTCGAGCCGGGCAAGCGGCGCCTGGGCTTGCTCACTCAATGCCTCAAGTTCGTAAAGAGCCGCCTGGTGACCCTGGTTCGTGAGGACAGTCTCACCCGGGCTGTGCGCGTGCTCGAAATCCTCCAGTGCGCCGCGAGCGCCCCGAAGGAGCTCTACCTCGCTGATTCTGGTCCTCGCTGGGATCGTCATGGCCAGGAGTACGCCTGCCACGGTGGCGTGGATGCCGGACGCGAGCACGGCCGCCCAGAGGGCCAACCCGATTGCTGCATACACCCACGGACTTCGCAGTCCTGCTGCGTTCGCGCCTACGGCCAGGGCCAGCAATGATCCGGCCAGGGCCACCTGTTCCAGGGAGATTCCGCCTGAGTAGAAGAGCGCGATGACCAAGACGGCTCCGATGTCATCGGTAATAGCGAGGGCAGAGAGGAAAACCTTGAGCCCGGCGTGTGCCCGGTCTCCCAGCAGCGCCAGCACCCCGAGGGCGAAGGCAATATCGGTTGCCATCGGTACTCCCCACCCCACGCTACCGGCCCCTCCGGGGTTGACGGCGAGGTAAAGCATCGCGGGGACGACCATGCCCCCCAGTGCGGCAGCCAGAGGGAGCGCTGCCCCCCGAAGAGAGGCCAGCTCGCCCGCCAGCATCTCACGCTTGATCTCCAGACCAACCAGGAAGAAAAACACGGCCATGAGGCCATCATTGATCAGGTGGTGCAGCGTAAAACGTGCTTGGAAAGAGCCGGCGCCGAACGCTATCTCAAGCTCCCACAGGTGGTGGTAGGATGGCGCCCAGGGTGAGTTCGCCCAGGCGAGGGCAACCCCAGTGCAGACCAGCAAAACGATCCCACTTGCCGCCTCCGTTTGGGCGAAGCGCCTGAAGGGGGCAAGCGCCCACTCTATGGGAGGGGCTGCAGCTCTCATAGCCCGCTGATTCCGCGGAATGTCATGACGGTCCGGTCTCGCCGAGTGGCCTGCAAGGTAGTGACCTTCCTCCGCAATGAGGTTGAAGCTCCCAGAGCCTGCCCCGAATTGAACAACGGCTGGATGCGGTCGGCAAGACAGGCGAGCGATCGGCTGTCGCGAACAGCAGAAGAGAAGAGGCCGCTCATTTCGAGCGGCCTCCTTGCCCGGAGGGCAGCTACTCCGGCCTGCACTATGCCGGGTACATCCCGCTACCCGACTCCACGTAGTTGCCGCTGCAGGCCACGGGGACCATAGAAACCGGAATCCTCGGCCTGAGGTCTGCCATCGACTGGTCCCGGTGGAGTCAGGAAAAGCGACGGCTGCCCAGTGCGGAGTAGTTGAGTGAGTACCGCAGCCGCGGCCGGCTCTGTTCCGCTCCGTTCCAGGGCCGCCACCGTGCGCTCGACCCGGTATGCAACCCGGCAGAAGCTGAAATTGCCATCTTCGATGACCATATAGGCCGCCCTAGCATCGCCATGCCGTGGTTGACCAACGCTTCCGGGGCTGATGATAGTGCGACCC
>JBDTTD010000184.1:0-5247 GCA_039930805.1 Gemmatimonadales bacterium
CACGTGCCGTATCCCGAAGGAAAGGACGCGATCCGGCTGACGCTCGCTCCCCGAGCGGGCCCACATATGGAGACCCTGGGCTTCTACTTCCCGATGGTGGACGCCGACAGCGCGCTCCTGCATCTCCACTGGGGGGAGACCGTGCTGCCGATACGGCTGCGGTCGCTTAGTTGCCGGCTACGCGCTCCGGCGACGTCTCGAAGAGCGACAGATACTGGCCGTAGCCCTCCTGCGCCAGCTTCGACACCGGCACGAACCGCAGCGCCGCCGAGTTCATGCAGTAGCGCAGCCCGGTAGGCTTGGGGCCGTCGTCGAACACATGCCCCAGATGGGAGTCGGCGTGGGCGGAGCGGACCTCGGTGCGGACGGAGAAGAAGTGCCGGTCCTTCCGGGTGCTGATGTTGGCCGGCTCCAGCGGCTTGGTGAAGCTGGGCCAGCCGGTTCCGGACTCGTACTTGTCCTTCGAGCTGAAGAGCGGCTCACCGGAGACGACGTCCACGTAAATCCCGGCCTCGTGGTTGTCCCAGTATCCGTTGCGATAGGGCGGCTCGGTCCCCTCCTTCTGGGTCACCCGGTATTGCTCCGGCGTGAGCCGCTGCTTCAGCTCGGCATCGCTCGGCTTGCGGTAGTCGGTCATGCTCCATCCTTTCGTTGTCATCGTGGCACTGGCGGGTTGCGGCTCCGTTGCCGGTGTCATGGCTGCGGCGTCATTGCCCCACAGTTCCTTCAATCGCGCGTCCCGGCCGCAGTTCCACCGGTAGAACTTGTAGCGCACCGGGTTCTTCCGATAATATTGCTGGTGGTACTCCTCGGCCGGATAAAAGGCCGTGGCCTTCACGATCTCGGTCACGATCGGCTGCTGGAACCGACCCGACTGCGCCAGCTTCTGTTTCGACGCTTCCGCCTGCTCCCGCTGCTCCTCGGTGTGGTAGAAGATGGCCGACCGATACTGGGAGCCGTGATCGCAGAACTGGGCGTCAGGCGTCAGCGGGTCGATGTTGTGCCAGTAGACGTCGAGCAGGGCGGGGTACCCGATCTGCCGCGGATCGTACACCACCTGGACCGACTCGGCATGCCCGGTTCCTCCTGAGGACACCTGTTCGTAGGTCGGGTTCTTGGTACGGCCGCCGGTATAGCCCGAGGTCACCGAGATTACGCCGGTCAGCTCGTCGAAGGGGTGCTCCATACACCAGAAGCAGCCGCCGGCAAAGGTGGCCTGGGCCAGACTGTCCGGCGGGGGGAGCCGCTCACCCCGCGGCAAGGGCTGGGGGGCCCGAAACGAGCTCATGGTGCCCAGGAGCAGTAGCGGAAAGGCGATGGCAAAGAGTGACTTCATGCACGCTCCTCAGGGGGAAGAAATCGTCCTTAAGGTAACGATCCAACCCCCCAATCGGTTCTCTGGCATCTCCAGGGGGCGGAGCCGCCGCACCCCGTAAGTCGACCGCGGGGAGGGTAGGCATTCGGGGCGGGTCACGGCATAATATGAAGCACGTGGATCGGGGGTCCGATGGACCGTTCCGGACGCTCGAAGACCCCCTTGTGGAGGCCTGAGTTGGCGGGTGAGTGAGGTGCCAAATGTCTGACGTGCTGCCCGGCGAGCCTGAGGGGAGCCGCGAATGGAAGTGGGGCGAGATCTTCGCCCATGCCTCCCTGGGTATCCGGATCGGCAGCGCCGATGGCCGGACGCTCGAGGCCGTGAATCCGGCGTTCGCCCAGATGCACGGGTACAGCGTCGAGGAGATGCGGCTGATGCCGGTGGAGGCGCTCTACCCGGTGGAGCTGCGGGACTCCTTGCCGGAGGTCTGGGAGCGAGTGAGCAAGGAGGGTCAGCACGCCTTCGAGAGCTGGCATATCCGCAAGGACGGCTCCCGCTTACCGGTGTTGGTCCAGTTTACCGCGATCAAGAATCCAGCCGGCCGAGTCGTGGCTCAGGCAGTATACGTCCAGGACATCAGCAAGCGGCACCGGGCCGAAGTGGGGCAGGCGGCGAGCGACGAGCGCTACCAGGTCATCGCCGACGCCGCCTCCGACGCGCTCATCACCATCGACACCAACAGCAGGATTCACCTGGCCAACCGCGCGGTCGAGCGGATCTTCGGCCACCGCCCCGACGAGCTGATCGGGCAGCCGCTCACCATCTTGATGCCGGAGTATCTCCGGCGCGTGCACGAGGCGGCCCTGCAGCGGTACCTGGAAACCGGCATCCGCCACCTCAACTGGGCCAGCATCGAGCTGCCCGGACTGCACCGCGACGGGCATGAGGTGCCGGTTGAGGTCTCCTTCGGCGAATCCAAGGGGCCCGGGGGGCACACCTTCACCGCCATCATCCGGGACATCACCGACCGGAAGGCGGCGGAGGCGGCGCTGCATCGGAGCGAGCAACAGCTGCTCCAGGCTCAGAAGATGGAGGCAATCGGCCGCCTCGCCGGCGGCATCGCGCACGACTTCAACAACCTGCTTACGGTGCTGACCGGAGCCGTCCATTACCTGCTGAGGCGCCATGCCGACGGGGATCCCGACCACGCCGATCTGGTCGCCATTAGGGACGTCACCGAGCGGGCCAGCGCGCTCACCGATCAGCTGCTGGCCTTCAGCCGCCGGCAGATGCACCGGCCGGTCGAGGTAGACATCAACGAGGTGGTGCGGCGGACGGAGGCCTTGTTGCGGCGCCTGATCGGTGCCGACATCGACATCGTCCTCGGCCTGGATGAGGCGCTCGGCGCGGTCAAGGCCGATCCCACGCAGTTGGAGCAGGTGCTCCTCAACCTCGCGATCAACGCGCGCGACGCCATGCCCGAGGGCGGGACGCTCCGGTTCGAGACCAGGGACGTCACCATCAACGGCGATTACGCCAGCACCCACCTGGGGCTCGAGCCCGGCGTTTACGCCATGCTTGCCGTGAGCGACACCGGCCACGGGATAGATCCCGTCACCAAGGCGCAGATCTTCGAGCCCTTCTTCACCACCAAGGAAGCGGGGAAGGGCACCGGCTTGGGCCTGGCCACTGTGTACGGCATCGTGAAGCAGTCGGGCGGCAGCATCTACGTCTATTCCGAGCCGGGACACGGGACCACCTTCAAGGTGTATCTCCCCTGCGTCGGGCTCTCTGCAATATCGGAAGAGGGGGCGGACGGCGGCGCCGGTGCGGCCCGGCGGGGTGAGGTGGTGCTGCTCGCCGAGGATCGGGCGGACGTGAGACGGTTCACGGCCCGGGTGCTGCATGAAGCCGGGTATGAGGTCCTCGAGGCCGAGGGCGGCGAGGCCGCTCTCGCCCTCGCCCGGCAACACGCTGGTCCGATTAACCTCTTGCTGAGCGACGCCGTGATGCCCGGCATGAGCGGGAAGGTCCTCGCCGAGCGGCTCCGGGCCACCCGGCCCGCGCTCCGGGTCGTGTTCACGTCGGGGTACACCGACGACGCGGTCCGGGACCGTAACGTCGTCGAGTCGGGCATCACCTTCCTGCAGAAGCCCTTCACGCCGGTCCGCCTGGCCGCGGTCGTCCGGAGCGCCTTGGACGCGGGGCCATCGGAGAACGCCTCCAGCGCGGCGAGCTGAGTCCAAGAATACACGCCGCCGGCCCCGGTTGCAGGGAAAGGATCGGGACCACTCCGGTCAACCTCGCAGGGCTGCGCCCCGAGTCGGGAGGAGTACATCCAGCCGACGCTGGACCAGTGTCGCCATCATCTGGTGGATGCAGTAGCGGGCAAGCTCCATCAGCTTGTCCCCGGGCATAGTAGCTGCCAGGGCGTGAGTAAGCCCCCCGTCGTTCCAGCTCGCCACCTGGTATCCGTCGCGCGATGCGAGCCGAACCTCGCGCTCGAGTCCCACGCGCCGGCCGGGTAGCACGTAATAAGTGAGCACCCTACCCTGGACCAGGTACTCGACCACCGCACCGGCCTGCCGGCGGTCTACCAGGAGTCGGGCGCCGGTCAGCTTGGCCTCCGGAAAGATCGGCACCTCGACCGCAAAGGGGAGCCGTTCCGCCAGCCACCGCGCCACCTGGAGCGAGTCGGAGGATGCGAGCCCCGCACCCTTCTGCGACCGGAGCCGGTCCTCCACGATTGTGCCGACCGCGTCGTTGCGGTCGGTTGATCCGTTCCCGACCAGGAGGTAACCCACCCAGCTCAGCCCCACGACCAGTAAGGCTGCGACGCCGGCAAGGGCCATCTGGCGGAGCCGAGTGGCGCGAACCGGTGCGCCGGAAGCGGTGCGAGCCCGCGCGATTGCCTTGAACAGCCGGTCCCGCACCTCGGGCGGTGCCGTCGGCCGCGGAGCGTAGTGCCCGACCCGCTCGGCGAGGTGGCGGATGTCCTCCAGGAAACGACGGCACCCTTCGCACCCGGCGGCGTGCTCCCGCGCGGCTATGACCTCGGCGGTGGCCTCGCGGGGACCGGTGTCCGGCCAAAGCAGACGGCGGGTGCGCCCACAACCCATGGTCACTGGTTCCTCCCGATCATGGCCTCTCGTGCCGGCTTCTCCAGCCAGGCGCGTAACTGCCGCCGCCCGCGAAACAGCCGGGAGGCGATGGTCCCCTCCGGCACGTCTTGCATGCTCGCCGCCTCCCGCTGGCTGAATCCCTCGGCGTCCACCAGCAGGACCGCACACCTCAACTCGTCGGGCAGCGCATCCAGCGCCCGCGCCAGCTCCTCGGCCAGCTGCCGCCGCTCCACCTCCTCGGCCGGCGACCGCAGCGGCACCCACTCCGCCAGCGCGGTCTCGAACGCCCCGTCGTCCAGGTCCATACTGGTCCCTTCCGCGCGCCGCCCCGCGGCCCGCACCCGGTTGAGGTGGGTCCGGGTCAGGACGGTGAACAACCACGCGCGGGCCGCCAGCGGGTCCCTCAACTGGTCGAAGCCGGTGAAGGCCCGAAGCGCCGAGTCCTGCAGCAGGTCCTCCGCATCGGCCTCGTTCCCGCGGCAGAGCCGGAGCGCCATCCGGAACAAGGCGTCCAGATGTTCGGCGAAGATTTCTTCGAACGCTCGAGCGAGTCGGTTGCGTGACTTCAGTGATAGCTCCTTAGATCCTGGACCTTTAGACACCTCCAAGCCCCGAATTCGTCACCACCCTTGAGCTTAAACTCCACTCCAGGGCGTACTGTGTGGGCCGGGCGACTCCGACCCGTCAGGCCCGACCGGATGAGACCTCGTACTTCGAGTCCTCCCACATGATGTGGAGGACGCCGCCAGGAACCTGGTACGGCTTACCCTCCGCCGGAGGCAACATCAGGTGCAACTGGCGCACCGGCCT
>JBDTTD010000185.1:0-5232 GCA_039930805.1 Gemmatimonadales bacterium
TCATCGGCTTGTCGTTCTTGTAGAACAGCTTCCACCCGGTGTACTGCACCGGATGCCGCACCACGAACCAGCGATACGCCCCCATCTTGGCTCCGGGCGGACCGTAGCCATCCATATCGATGACCACCTGGACTCTGGGGTCCAACCGGATCTTCGATGCGTTGGTCAGCATGTTGCGGGTGAACCGGTGCACCACCAGCACCTTGGGCGGCAGGTCGTTCTCCTCGACGATCTTCGCCAGCACGTCGACGGCGTGATTCACCTCGCTGGCGTCCATGCGTCCCATCCAGTCCGTTCCCGGCCGCTTGCCATCCTTCATGGCGAACTCGGGGTCCAGAGAGAGGTGCACGTAGGGCCGGGTGAGATACTTGATCAGATGGGGGAGCTCGGCCTCGACGGTGCTGAGGCCCGGTTGGATGTCGAGGAACAACAGCCAGCCCCGCTGCTCTGCCCAGCCCGCCACCATCTCGACGATGCTGTCGGGCATCTGGAGTCGGTACTTCTTCGCTGGTCCGGGGTATCCCTGCGCCACCACCGATATCAGATGCAGCGCCGGCAGCACCTTACGGTCGGGATCGGCCTTGGCCCATTCGGTGGCCGTCGCCTCCAGCCGCCGCAGCATCTCCTCGGGGGCGATCTCGCCCAGGATTCCCATTCGTTTGGAGAGCGGGTTGCCATAGAAGGCGACGATTCGATGCTCCGGGATGATGGCACCGGGGAGTGGCTCGGGCGCGCCCGCCACCGGCCAGAGCGCAGAATCGGCCGGGGAAAGGGTGAAGGGGTTCCGTTTCGGCTTGACCGTCCTGGCCGGCCTGGTGCCGGGCCGGCCGGTTGAGTCGACAGCCGACGAGTCGATCTTCGTCGAGTCGGTGGAGACCGAGTCGGTGAGCGAGTCGGCTGCTGCTATCGGCCGGGGAGCCTGGATCGCCCGCGGTGCCCAGCGTGGTTGCCCTGAGTCGGGCTGCTCGACCTGTTTGGCTCCGGCGGGGGCGTTCTCGCAGCCGAGCAGGGCGAGTGACAGTAAGGCCACGGAGGCGGAGGAGCGGAAACGGTGCATTATGCCTGCGAATGAAGCGGGGAATGAGCGACTCGAGCGACGGATCGTAACGGTCTGCAAGCTCAGGGCCAGGGTTGATCGATGACTCACGGCAGGCCAGACCATATGGGCGGGCGCCCGGGATCGGTTGCATCGATCGGCCACAGTTGCCGGTCGTGCCAACGCGATAGAAATAGCAGCGCCACGGCGGAACCGATGAGCGCCAGCATCATATCCCATTGCGTGTCCCACGGATCTCCCTGGGTTCCCAGAAATGCTTCGGCCTTACCGCCGGTGGCCAGGGCGGTCCAGAACTCGATCAGCTCGTAGAAGGCGCTGAAGGCCAGGCAGAAGGAGATCACGAAGGCCGGCAGCCATCTGCTCCCCCTCAATGGCGAGAGGCGTAACAGGATCTCACGCGCTACCATCGCCGGCACGAACCCCTGGGCGAAGTGGCCGATGCGATCGTAGTGGTTCCTGGTAAAACCGAACCATTCCTGCATCCGAAATCCCAACGGCACCTCGGCGTAGGTGTAATGCCCACCCACCATGAGGATGACCGCGTGTATGGCTATTAGAGTGTAGACCAGGGGGGTGAAGCGGAATCGAGGATAGGCAAACATCAGAACCGGCAGGGCGATGATGATCGGAGCCACTTCCAGCACCCAGGTGAACCGGTCGTGGGGCCGGATTCCAGACCAGACAAATACGAGGGCTGCTACCGCCAGCAGAAAGAGCTCGTAGGCGGACGGGCGAGTCGTTTTGTGATCCACGGATGCCTCGTTCATGCCAGTAGGGCGGGTGGGGATTCGGCCCCCTCGCGTAGCTCGGGGTGACAACGCAACCGGAGCAGCCCCACCTAATCTCCATCCAGGTACGGCACGTCCACGGTCATCCCATCGCGCGCAATTACCGTCTCCGGGAACACCGCTCGCGCTTCGGCCAGAAGCTCGGCCGCGTCCCGGTTGTAGCGGGAGCTGATGTGGGTCAGCACCAGGCGCCGTACCCCTGCGTCCAGCGCCACCCGGGCGGCCTCGGCCGCGGTGGAGTGGCCGGTCTCGCGGGCGCGCTCCAGCTCGTCGCCGCCGAAGGTAGCCTCGTGCACCAGCAGGTCGGCTCCCCGCGACGCCTCCACCACCGCGGGATGGGGCCGGGTATCGCCGGAGTACACCAGGGTGCGGCCCGGCCGGGGAGCGCCGACCAGGTCCGCCGGCCCAACCGTCCGCCCGTCGGGCAACGTCACCGTCTTTCCCTTGTGCAGCTGTCCCCAGAACGGTCCCTCGGGAATACCGAGCTCCCGGGCCCGGTCCGGGTTGAACCGGCCCAGCCTGATGTGTTCCACCAGCGCGTAGCCCACGGTTTCGGCCCGGTGCTCAGTCTCGAACACGGCGATCTCATACTCGTCGCGCGCCAGACGATCCCCCGGTTTGACCTCCACGATCTCCACCGGAAACTTGTTGCGCTCGATGCCGAGATTGATCGCTGCACCAAGAATTCGCTGGGCCCCCTTGGGCCCATAGAGCGTCACGGGGAGCGTACGGTCCTGCAGGCCCATGGTGCGCAGCAGTCCCGTGACTCCCAGCATGTGGTCGGCATGATAGTGACTGAAGAAGATCTCGCGGAAGGCAAACCCGACGCCGTACCGCATCATCTGGCGCTGGTTCCCTTCCCCGCAGTCGAAGAGGAGCGTCTCACCTTTCCGGTGTACGGCCAGGCCGGCAACGTTCCGGTCGATGGTCGGGGTAGCGGCGGCGGTGCCGAGGAAGGTGAGGCTCAACATGAGGGGGAAGGTAAAGGTAGGCGGGGCAGCGGGGCAGCGGGGCAGCGTTTCCCTGGGCACCGCGAAACGGCCGCCCTCGCTTCGGATTGGGGTGGCGCATGCTGTTGCTGCCCCGCCGTCCCGCCGTCCCGCTTAGAAGAGCTTCACCGTCACCGGCACCTTCCCCGGGTGCTTGGCCAGCTCCGCAAGCAGGTTCTTCATCCCCTGCGTCAGTTCCCGGATATCGTAATAGAGCCCGCTGTCGGTGACGAATTTGCCCAGCGTGCCCTGCCCCCGGTTCATCCCGGCCAGCAGCGTATCGAGCCGCTCCCCGGTGGCGGCGAACTGGGAGGTCATGGCGGCCAGGTTGGCCGTGATCGAATCGGTGCGCCGGGAGAACGCGGGACTGGCCAGGGTGCTGTCGAGCCGGCTGCTGAGCTGGCGAAACGCGGCCATGGTCTGGGTGATCTCGGCGGTGGGTCCCTTATCCGGATCCGCGAATAGCTGCATGGTGCGCTGCGTCGCCTTGAGCGTGCCCTCCAGAGCGGTCAGGGTCGAGCGCAGCTGCTCGGCTGTGCGCTCGTTCACGATGCCTTGGGCGCCGAGGAGGATGCTGTCGGCCCGCTCGGCCAGCACCGTCGCCTTGCCGGTCAGGCCGAGGTCCTGGGTCCCCAGAATCACTTTCCCCGCCGGCAGGAACTCACTGGCCCGACCGGGATCGAAGTCCACCGCGTAGTCGCCCACCAGGGTGACCGAGACGATCTTGGCGCTGGCATCCACCCGGGGCCGCATTCTGGGGGGCAGGTCCGCCATGACCATCACCTTGCCCACATCCAGGAACTCGATCTTCTCGACCTTCCCGACGTTGACGCCGGAAATCCTCACCGGTGATGCCCGCTTGAGCCCGCTCACGTTGTCGAACTGGATCCGCACGATGTTGGCAGAGCCTATCGACCGGCCGCTCAGCCACATCGTACCGATCACGAACACCACGATGGCGACGATGACTATGGCGCCGACGGTAGCTTCCCGCGAGTAGCGCAGATCCATGATTGGGCTCAGGCCGCCAAAATGGGATTGTCGAAATCGCGCTCGAGGAACTCCTTCACCTTCGGATTGGTCGAGGCACGGAATTCCTGAGGTGTACCCTGCATGACAATTCTGCCTTCACTCAGGAGGGCCAGCCGGTCGGCCACCCGGAACGCGCCGCGCACATCGTGGGTCACCACGACGCTGGTGACGCCCAGCTCGTCATCCAGCCGCTGCACCAGGCCGTCGATGATGTCGGCGTTGACCGGGTCGAGCCCCGAGGTGGGCTCGTCGTACAGCAGATACTTCGGCTCCCCCGCGATAGCGCGGGCGATTCCCACCCGTTTCCGCATTCCGCCTGACAGCTGCGCCGGATATTTCTCCATCGTCTCCGGCGTCAGGTTGACCAGCCGGATGCACCCGGCGATGCGTTCCCGGCAGTAGTCCAGGTCCGAGTACTTGGCCTGGTCTGTTATTCCCAGGCGAACGTTCTCGAACACGTTCATGGAGTCGAACAACGCCCCGTTCTGGAAGACGTAGCCGATGTGGGAGCGGAACTCCGACAGCTCCTTCCGCTTGAGCTTGCTCACGTCCTTGCCATCCACGATTACGGTACCGCTGTCCGGCTTGATCAGGCCGATGATGTGCTTGAGCAGAACGCTCTTGCCGGTGCCCGAGGGACCCAGCAACGCCACGGTCTCGCCTTCTCGCACCTCGAAGTCGACCCGGTCCAGGACCACCTGCTTCCCGAATGCCTTGTGCAGGGCGTGGAGCTCGATCATTGGTTGAGGAGCAGCCGGGTGAGAACCGTGTCGAGAACCAGAATGAGGATCGAGCTGGTGACCACGGCCGTGGTGGTGGACCGCCCCACGCCCTCGGCGCCCTGCTGGGTATTGAAGCCCATGTAGCAGGCGATGACGGTGATGGAGCCGGCAAAGAAGAATGCCTTGATAATGGAGTAGTAGGCGTCCCACGGGCGCCAGTAATACTGCGCCCCGTAGATGAAGTCGGCATCAGTCACGGGCAGCACCGCCTTGACGGAGATCCACCCCGACAAGACCCCGGACAGGTTTGCCAGCACGGTAAGAGCAGGGATCATGATCAGTCCCGCCAGCACCCGGGGAATGACCAGGTGAGAAGCGGGCGAGCGTCCCAGGCTCTCCAGCGCGTCGATCTGCTCGGTCACCCGCATGGTCCCCAGCTCCGCGGCGTAGCGCGCACCGATGCGCCCGGCCAGGATCAGCGCGGTCAGCACCGGCCCCAGCTCCAGGACGATGGAGGAGACAACCAGGGTGCCGACGACGTAGTAGGGGATACTGCCGGTGAACTGATAGCCGGTCTGTAGCGCGGTCACCGCACCGGCAAAGGCCGAGATCAGCATGACGATGAAGAGACTGCCGACCCCGAT
>JBDTTD010000186.1:0-5224 GCA_039930805.1 Gemmatimonadales bacterium
GGTGCCGGATTCACGAACCGATTCGGTGCCAAGCGGGGCTAACCACGTCAAAACAGGAGCGAAGGACATATGAGGAAACTGCTAATTCTTGCAGCTGTGGCTGCTCTGTCAGCGGCCTGCCACAACCGGTCCGAAGACGAGACCGGTGCGGCCCCAGACCGAACCGGCACTGTAACCGCCACGGACAGCGCATCGATCTCGACCGACAGCACCATGGGGCAGCGCCCGGGGGCAACCGACACCAGCGCGGTCCGGCAGGATACCACGTCGATGGGTGCACCTGCGCCTTCTCAGGGTGACAGCGCGCTGACCAACCAGGCAGCCCCGGACAGCAGCGGAATGGGCGCCATGCACGACAGCATGGGCATGGGCGCCATGCACGACAGCATGGGCATGGGCGCCATGCACGACAGCATGGGTATGAACGGCATGAGTCACGACAGCATGCCCGTACAGGGTGACAGTGCCCTGACCAATAGCACCGAGCCGGATACGACGGCTCGCCAGTAACCGGACCTGCTTCGGTAGCGAACCAGGCGGGCCCCGGATACACTCCGGGGCCCGTTTCCTGTGGAGAAGAGATGTCCGGTGCCACCGAGGTCACGAGAACATATCTGGAGATGACAACGCCGGCCGATCTCCGGCCGGTAGCGGCACCTGATCCAGCGCCACAAATCGAGCGGCTGGAGCCTTGCTCTCCGGGGGTCTTCCGCCACCTCTACGCCACGGTGGGGCGGGACTTCCAATGGACCGACCGGCTTGCCTGGACTGACGCGGAGGTGGAACGCCATCTGGCGAACCCTGGCGTCTCCATCTGGCTCATGTCTGAAGGGAAGGCACCGGCGGGCTACTTCGAGCTGCGAGCGCACGATGACGGATCGGTCGAGATCGTCTACTTCGGCCTGCTTCCGTCCTACATCGGCCGGGGCTGGGGGAAGTATCTGCTTGCGCGCGCTACCCAGGCGGCGTGGGAGCTGGAACCGAGCCGGGTGTGGCTGCACACCTGCACGCTGGACCATCCATCCGCGCTCCCCAACTATCTCAAGCGAGGCTTCCGGCAGGTGCGGCAGGAGGTGTATGTGATTGACGGGGCAGCGGGGCAGCGGGGCAGCCAGAACCACGAGTAGCTACTGTCCCGCCGCCCCGCCGCCCCGCTGCCCCGCGAGTTCTTCAAACCTCGCAGTAAAATGCCGCAGAATTGGCGCCTGTTCGACAAACCGATATCCCCTCACCTCCGCCCGACGCTTCCAGATCTCGAGGATCGCCTCCACCACGTAGTCGATGTGACTCTGGGTATAGACCCGGCGGGGGATTGCCAGACGAACCAGCTCCATGGAAGCCGTCGTCTCCTTCCCGGTCTCGCCGTCGCGCCGGCCGAACATCACAGTTCCGATCTCCACCGCCCGGATGCCGGCCTCGCGATACAGCTCGGCGACCAGCGCCTGCCCGGGTAACTGTGGCGCCGGGATCTGGGGGAAGAACGCCGCCGCATCGATGTAGATGGCGTGGCCCCCCGGCGGCTGTACGATCGGGACCCCGGCCCGGGAGATGTGCTCGCCGAGGTAGGTGGTCGAGGTGATGCGGTAGAGCAGATAGTCCTCGTCCAGGGCTTCGCGGAGACCCACCGCAATCGCATCCAGATCGCGTCCCGCCATCCCCCCGTAGGTGGGGAAGCCCTCGGTCAGGATCAGGAGGTTCCGCTCCTTGGAGGCCAGCATCCCATCGTTGGTGGCGAGCAGGCCACCGATGTTGGCCATCCCGTCCTTCTTGGCCGACATGGTACAGCCATCGGCGTAGGAAAAGAGCTCCCGGGCAATCTCGATCGGAGACCGATCCGCGTACCCCTCTTCCCTGAGCTTGATGAAGTAGGCGTTTTCCGCGAACCGGCAGGCGTCGATGTAAAGCGGGATGCCGTGCTCGCGACACACGGCCGAAACGGCCCGCACGTTGGCCATGGAGACCGGCTGGCCGCCGCCGGAGTTGTTGGTGACCGTCAGCATGCAGAGCGGTATCCGCTCCCGCCCTGCCTCGGCGATGAGCTTCTTCAGCGCCTCCACATCCATGTTACCCTTGAAGGGGTGGCGTGCCGAAGGGATCAGCCCCTCGGGAATGACCAGGTCACGCGCCTCGGCCCCGGTGAACTCGACGTTGGCCCGCGTGGTGTCGAAGTGGGTGTTGTTGGGGACGATGTGCCCGGGCCGGCAGAGCGTGGCGAAGAGAATCCGCTCCGCGGCGCGCCCCTGGTGGGTGGGAAGGATGTGGCGGAAGCCGAAGATGTCGTGCACCGCCTCCTCGAAGCGGTACCATGACCGGCTGCCGGCGTAGGACTCGTCGCCCCGCATGATCGCCGCCCACTGCTCCGAGCTCATGGCGGCGGTCCCGCTGTCGGTCAGGAGATCGATCAGCACATCCTCCGCCCGAAGGAGAAAGACGTTGAAGCCGGCCGCCCGGAGTTTGGCCTCGCGCTCGGCCCGGGTGGTCATCCGGATCGGCTCGACCGACTTGATCTTGAATGGCTCGATGATGGTGCGCATGGCTGGCCCGGCTGAAGGAAACCTGTCTGGGCTCTGGGGAAAGGTGTAGCCGGTCGGCCTTGCGAACAACGGGACGGGCGGCGGCACGATGCGGGGCCGGTGGCCAAATTCCCGTTCCCGTCTCAGCTCACAAAGCAACATGCCACTTGCCCCAGGCAAGGGAGCTGCGACCGGTCGTCGCTACTCGCGGTTCCCTGGTGCCGATTAACATTCGGGTCGGATGGGTGTGGCCCGCCGGCGGATGCAGCTCATACCGAAAACGCGGAGGCACGATCGTGGCAGGAAGGAAAGGTGGCAAGCGAACCGCGGAGCATCAGGAGGGGCCGGAGAGCGGAACCCGGCTCTCGGCGGTCGAGATCCACGACAACATCCTGGAGCCGGCGTGGAAGGAGATGGACCGCCCCGCGGCCGCGCTGTTTCTGTCATCCTTTGCGTCCGGATTGGTGATCGGGTTCAGCTTCCTGGCGAGCGCCTTTGCCGCCGACAGCGTGTCGGAGGAACACCGGCACGCGGCGATCGCCGCGGCCTACCCGCTCGGCTTCATCCTGGTCATCATGGCCCGGAGCGAGCTGTTCACCGAGAACACCCTGGTGCCGGTCATCCCGTTTCTGGCGCGGCGGGACCGCGAGACCTTCCGCAAGCTGCTTCGCATGTGGGGGCTTCTGCTCCTGGGCAATCTGCTGGGAGCGGTGATGTTCGGTTGGGCGCTGGCCGACACCGCCGTCGCAGGTCCGGCCCTGCATCCGGCGTTGAGGCAGATCGCCAGGGAGGCGACCTCGGGCAGTCCGGGACAGGTGGTGTACGCCGGGGTGTTTGCCGGATGGCTGATCGCGCTCCTTACCTGGCTCCTGGCGTCGACCCGATCCACTGGCGCTCAGATCGCACTGATCTGGATCTGCACCGCCCCCATCTCGGCGCTGGGCTTCCGCCATTCGATCGCAGGCTCGGTCGAGGCGTTCTATCTCGCCGCCGGAGGCCAGGCATCCTGGGGCGCCATGCTAGGGGGCTTCGTCCTACCCGCCGTGGTGGGGAATGCCATTGGCGGGGTCGTGCTGGTTGCCCTGTTGAACTACGGCCAGGTGGCGCAGCAGAAGGAGGAGGAGAAGAGCGGCAGGCGCTGAGGCTCCCCTCAGCGCCGACCCGCCCTCCCTCGGGGTTCTTCAGCCGGCCTGGGGAATGATCAGGTTCTGTCCCGGCTCGATCAGGTCGGGATTGTCGATCACGTCCCGGTTGGCCTCGTAGATCTTCCGCCACTGGTTCACGTCGCCATATTCCCGCTTGGCGATCTTAGAGAGGCTGTCTCCCCGCACTACCGTATATGTCTTGCCTGCCGGCGTAATGTTCCTGGGTTCCGTCGCCATAGCACCCTCCGGTTAATGAGCTGGCCTTACCCCAGCCCTGGTGTTGCTCTGGTGCCGGGATCCGATCGATCCGTCGGATGCACAACTTGGCAGTGGTGGGGGTCCGGCGGTGTGGCCTGGCTCACGTCACCCATTACCTTTTTTCCCATGTCTCCATCAACCAAGGCCCGCCTGCAGCTGGTCGGCGCCGCGCTGCTGTTCTCGACCGGCGGGGCCGCCATCAAGGCCGCCGCCTTTACCGGCTGGCAGATTGCCTGTCTGCGCTCCGGGTTCGCGGCCGTTGCGCTGCTGCTGATGGTTCCCGGGGCGCGTCGGGGGTGGACCCTTCGGCAGGCTCAGGGCGGGCTCCGGCAATCGCTGCTGGTCGGGGTGGCGTATGCGGCCTGCCTCACCCTTTTCGTGCTGGCCAATCGGCTCACAACCTCGGCCAACACCATCTATCTCCAATCGACTGCGCCGCTCTATCTCCTGATCCTCGCCCCCTGGCTGCTCAAGGAGCCGGTACGTCAGCGCGATGTCGGCTTCATGCTCGTGGTGGCATTCGGATTGATGCTCTTCTTCGTGGGGGTAGAGAGGCCCGCGGCCACGGCGCCGGATCCGGTGCAGGGAAACATTCTGGCACTGGTCAGCGGTTTCTGCTGGGCTCTCACCGTGCTCGGTCTTCGCTGGCTCAGCGCCCGGGAAGGGCGGGGGTCCCCCATCGTGGCTGTCACCTCGGGCAATCTCACGGCCTTTCTGGTGACACTGCCGTTTGCTCTCCCGTTCGGCGCCCATTCCATCACCGACTGGTCCCTGGTGATCTACCTCGGCGTGTTCCAGATCGCCCTCGCGTATGTGCTGGTGACCAGCGCCATCAACCATATTCGGGCGCTGGAAGCCTCGGTGATCCTGCTGATCGAGCCCGCACTCAACCCGGTGTGGGCCTGGCTGGTGCACGGCGAGGTGCCGGGCATCTGGGCCATGGCCGGTGGTGCCATCATCCTGGCTGCCACCACCGCGAAGAGCTTCAGCGAGCGCCGAGTTGCAGCGCCGGTGACCTGAGTCATGCGCCATACGCCGCCCTCGCTGATCGAGACCATCCGGATCCGGAACGGGGAAGCGCCGCTCTGGTATCTTCACCTGCGCCGGCTGGCGCTGAGCTGCAAGGCGCTGGGAGTTCCCCTGCCGGGTGTCCTGGAAGTACCGAAGGGCGGCAACGACCGGGTCTACCGGCTCGAGGTGGGTATGCGCGGGATGCAGGTAAGCGAGCGCCTGGTGGGGCCGACCACGCCGGTAAAGCTCGTGGTCTCCAGGGTTGCGCACCACTCCTATCCCTATAAGACCAGCGAC
>JBDTTD010000187.1:0-5217 GCA_039930805.1 Gemmatimonadales bacterium
CCCCAGTTGCGGCTGAGATTGTGGTTGCTGCCGTCGCGATTCTCCTCCCCGTTCGCCTCGTTGTACTTCTTCTCGTAGCTGACCAGGTCCTGCAGGGTGAACCCGTCGTGACAGGTGACGAAGTTGACGCTGGCCTGTGGTGGGCGTTGGCTGGCTTCGTAGAGATCGCTGCTGCCGGCGAGGCGCGATGCGAGACTGCCGACCTGCCCCGGATCGCCCCGCCAGAAATGGCGGACAGTATCGCGATACTTGCCGTTCCACTCGCTCCAGCCGGCCGGAAACCGGCCGACCTGGTAGCCATCCGGGCCCAGGTCCCAGGGCTCGGCGATGAGCTTTGCACCGGCCAGGACCGGATCCCGGCGGAGGCGGGAAAAGAACTCGCTGGCCGGGTTGAATCCATTGTCACCCCGGCCCAGGACCGGCGCGATATCGAAGCGGAAACCGTCCACGTGCATGTCCCGCACCCAGTACCTGAGGCTGTCCAACACCAGCTCCAGGGTCGGAGCCTTCCGCAGATCCAGCGTATTGCCGCAGCCGGTGTAATCGGTATAGAGCCGAGAGCCTTCCGGATGAGGCCAGTAGTAAGTCGCGTTGTCGATCCCGCGAAACGAGAGCGTGGGGCCGAGGTGACTGCCTTCCCCGGTATGGTTGTAGACCACGTCGATGAGAACCTCGATGCCCTCCTGATGAAAGCGCTTGATCATGGCCTTGAATTCGGTGACCTGGCTCCCCGGCACGCCAGCGCGCGTAGCATAGCGGACCTCAGGGGCGAAGTACCCGATCGAGTTGTATCCCCAGTAGTTGGTCAATCCCTGCGCACTCAGTCGCTGCTCGGCCGCTATGTGATGGATCGGCAGCAGCTCGATGGCGGTGATCCCCAGGCTCTTCAGGTGGCGGATGATCGGGGCGCTGGCGAGTCCCGGATAAGTCCCCCGCAGCTGCTCCGGGATGTCTGGATGCAGCTGCGTCAGGCCCTTGACGTGGGCCTCGTAAATGACTGTCCTGTCCCATGCTGTCCGCGGGTGGACTGCATCGCCCCAGTCGAAGACCGGGTCGGTGACCAGGCTCTTCGGCATGGCCGGCGCGCTGTCTTCGGGGTCGGGGACGAGATCGCGATTGGGATCGGTGCTTCGAGGCGGATAACCGGACAGCACGCCGTTCCACTGCATCGTGCCGCTTATGGCCCTGGCATAGGGATCGAGGAGCAGCTTGGCGGGATTGAAGCGGTGACCCTCGGCGGGCGCAAAGGGACCGTGCATTCGATATCCGTAGGCCTGGCCCGGGCAGACACCCGGCAGATGCCGGTGCCAGACATCCCCGGTACGCTGCAGCTCGTGGCGGGCGGATTCGGCCCCGTCAACCGGGTCGGCAAAGAGGCAGAGCTCTACCCGGGTGGCATGCCGGGAGAAGATCGCGAAGCTGGTTCCCGCTCCGTCCCAGGTGGCGCCGAGCGGCGACGGCGATCCGATTGGTGGCAAGCTTCCTTTACTTGATCCGTGCAGCGCGGAGTCGGGTGAGACCGCGGATGACCACCGCGAGGTTGATCACAGTCCAGATCACGGTGAAGGCGATCTTCGCGGTATCCGACGCCCGCTCGATTCCGGCCCCGAAATACACCGCGATGAAGAGGGCGTCCACGGCCAGGACCAGCCCGACCAGCACCAGGGCCTCGCGCTTGACGGTCAACGCTGAATCAGGATCACGCCGGCGATAACCAGGACCGCCCCGGCCAGGCGGACCAGCGTCAGCGAATGGACGGGGAAGCCGACCAGCCCGTACTGGTCGAGCAGCAGGGAGCTCAGCATCTGTCCGGCTACGATTACCGCAATGAGAGTAGCCGCACCCAGTCTTGGGGCGAGCACGACGGCAGCCAGCACGTAGGCCGCGCCGATGAGGCCCCCGGCCCACTGCCACGGCGTGGTGGCCCCCCATGCGCGCGCGAGCGGCAGCGGCGTTCGGAGCAGGATGGCGATTGTCGCGAGTCCCACGGTTCCGACCACGAACGAGATCAGTGCAGCGGCCACCGGTGAGCCCAGGGCGGACCGGAGCTGGGCGTTCACCCCCGCCTGCACCGGAAGGAGGGCGCCCGCAGCCAGGGCCAGCAGGAGGAAGAGAATCATCGCGCCGAGCTCAATTCCGACGGCCGGACCGCGTCCACCGCGAGAGCATTACCCGTCACTACCCGGCGATGGTAGTCGATCTGACCCAGGTGATACGCGAGGTGCGTCGTGAGGTGAATCAGATAATCCCCGGTGGTCACCCTCGAGCCGGCGATCGGCTCGGGATACTCGGCGGTGACATCGGGCTGGCTCCCACCGGAGAGTACCGCCTTCACAACGGTGCGGGCGGCTTCAACCTGGCTCACCAGCTCCGAGCGCGGGACATCCCGGCGGGCGAACTCCGCGGGACGGTCCCTCAGGTATCCGGTTTGCCCCAGACGGGCTCCGATATAGTGCTGCAGGTTCCCCGCGAGGTGCAAGGTCAGGGTGCCTGCCACGTTGGAGATGCCTGGGACCCCCTGCCACAGCGCACGCTCGTCGGGATACGCCTCCACCTCGCGGCGAAGGGCGCGCAGATCGCGGTCGAGGATGGCGGCAACCCACTGCAGGACCAGACCCGAGCTCAATGTCCCGCTCCGTGGCTGGCCGAGCGGTGATCCTGTCGCTGGAAAGCCAGGAACTGGTGGATTGCCGCGATGGCGGAAGGATCTGATGTCCTGAGGCGCAGCTGCCCGCCTCCGGGGAGCGTGTCGGTTGCGTAGCTGATCCTGGACCTGCGGGCCGCCATCACGGCAGTGCCGGGAACGTCCCGGGCGTGGACCAGACCAGGAAGCGCAAAATCGCCCCGCGCGAATGCGGCTTTGATCCTTTGCATATGCGATCTGATCTGGGCCACGCCGGCGGTGTCGCCCGCATCGCGCTGCAGACTGATGCGGCCGCCGTCAGGCAGCGATTCGAATCGATGATAGGAGGTGTATTGATCGACGCCCATCGCGACATGGCCGCGAGCCTGGACCAGGGCAAAGGCGCTGTCCGTGGAATCGCGAACCGAGCCCGCCGGCGAGTCGGTCCGCGCTGGGCGATCGCAGGCGGCCAGAGCCAGAAGGAGCAGGACGCCGCGACCCATTTGCGCTCGTCAGTCTTCCAGCTCGATCTTGGACATCTCCCGCTCCTGCGCTCCCTGGCGGAGCCGGCGGAAAATCGATTCGAGGAGTTCGACGCCCAGTAGAAGCGCCACGGTAATGAGAGTAAGGATGATGGCCGCTGCCAGGTGGCCGAGGCCGATCATGGAGCCCAGAGCGGCGAGGACCCAGATGACTGCCGCGGAGGTCACCCCAACGATCGAGCCCTCGCGGGCCAGGATCACTCCTCCACCCAGAAATCCGATTCCGGTGACCACCTGCGCCAGCACCCGGGTCGGGTCTACCCGCTCGCCTTGGAAGGACGCTCCCAGCGCGACAAAGAGCGCGGTACCCATGCAGATGAGAATGCTGGTGCGGATGCCGGCCGCCTTCCCCCTGAGCTGGCGCTCCAGGCCGATGATGCCGCCGCAGAGGACGGCAGTTCCCAGCCGGAACCAGAACGCCGGAGAGTCGGGGTCGAGCGCGTCGAACACTTTATTTCCGCTGCCGTTGCAGCAGGGAGGCCTTGGCCCCGAAGACCTGCTCGTCCACCCATCGAAGCAGCGCGTCGTCCAGCTCCACCAGCTCCTGCCCCGGAACGTGCGGCAGCACCGGGCGGCGCTTACCCTCGTTCATCAGGTACCACATGGGCGGCACCGCTTCGACGCCGCGGCGCTCGTTGGCGATCTGCGCGTCATAGGAGACGAAGTGAAACTCCCGGCCACGATGGCTGAGGCGGCGTTGCTCGACTTTATGGGTGCTCACGGAAGACTCGCTTGATATGATATGTAGGCGCGGACCACGACCCCGCTGACTGGTAATCTAATCGCACTCACCCGCCACCGAGCACGATCTGATCCCGATCGAGCATCTCGGGATGCTCCCGCAGCCAGCTGATGATCCGTTCCCGGACCTGCTCTTCGGTGTCCACAGCGGTGGCCGGTAGCTTGGTCAGCGCCGTCCCGGCAATGGTCAGGTGCCACGACATGGTTTGGCCGTCGCTCAGCGAGGCCGTAACCTGCTTCCCCTGGTAGCTGACGGTCACCTGATCCATGGCTTCTCGATCCTCAACGCGGCGACCCCCCATTCCTCGGACGGCCCCGCCCGCCCCTCGGGCCCGGCCGATCGGAGGTTGAGCGCGCGGGCGGATGGTTCCCCGGCACCGTCCGGCGCGCCTCTTTCGCCTTCGACCGGGCCCTGTCCTCGGCTTTCTTGGCCCGAATCGCGGCGATTCGTTCGGCCAGCGGCACCTCGAAGCGGGCTTCCGGCTTGGCCGTGTAATCGAAGTCCGGAACGGTGATCCGCGGCAGCCGCTTGCCTACCGCCAGCTCGATGCCGCGAAGCTCTCCCTCCTCATCGGGCGATACCAGGGTAAAGGCATCGCCGGTCAGCTCCGCCCGCGCAGTCCGTCCCACCCGGTGAATGTAATCCTCGGCCGCCTTCGGCACGTCGAAGTTCACCACGTGGCCGAGCGCCTCCACGTCGATTCCCCGAGCGGCGATGTCGGTGGCCACCAGAACCCGGTACTTCCCGCTCTTGAATCCGGCCAGCGCCTCAGTGCGCTGCGATTGAGAGCGATTGCCGTGGATCCGCTCGGCCTTAATGCCGTGCCGTGCCAGATAGTCGGCCAGCCGGTTGGCCCGATGCTTGGTGCGGGTAAAGACCAGCGCTTCCTGCATCTCACCCCGTTGCAGGAGAGCGACCAGTAGCGCCGACTTGAGCTCCTGCGGCACCGGGTAGACCACTTGAGTGATCCCCACCGCCGGGGCGGGCTTCCGGTCCAGCTGGATCGACTCGGGATTCCGGAGCATTTCGCGGGTGAGGGTAACGATCGGGGCCGGCATGGTGGCGCTGAAAAAGAACGTCTGCCGTTTCTGCGGCAGGTGCCGCAGCACGCGCCGAATGTCGGGGAGAAAGCCCATGTCCAGCATACGATCTGCCTCGTCCAGCACCAGATACTCGACCCCGGCCAGCTTGGCATAGGGCATTCGGAAATGGTCGAGCAGCCGGCCGGGGGTAGCAACCAGCACGTCCACACCACTGCGGAAGGCGTGCTCCTGCGGGCCCATCCCGACTCCACCGAAGATGGCGGCGCC